>JALRFN010000213.1 GCA_023268425.1 Burkholderiaceae bacterium
CGATGAAGATGGCGCCTTTGGCCTTGAGGTCGTTGACCACGTAGGTGTTGTGCACGATTTCGTGGCGCACATAAATCGGCGCGCCGAACTTCGCCAACGCCGCCTCCACAATGTCAATGGCGCGATCCACGCCCGCGCAAAACCCACGCGGCTGGGCCAGCACAATGTGTTGCAAGCCAGACATCACAAGACCCCAATCAACTGCACTTCAAAACGCACGGCCCGCCCGGCCAAGGGGTGATTGAAATCAAAACACAGCGACTGGCCGTCATCGCGCACATCAATCAAGGTACCCGCCATGTTCGGCCCACCGGTTGGCGCTGGGAACTGCACCACGTCACCCAAGCTGTAGGCTTGATCGGCACCGCCGAGCTGGTCGATCAAGGCGCGCGCCACCCACTGCACCAAGTCCGGGTTGTGCGGGCCAAATGCTTCGCCCTCGGCCAGGGTCAAGGTCTCGTGCGCGCCTTCAGCTAACCCCAACAGCTTGGCCTCCAAGCCTTCGGACAACTCGCCCGTGCCCAAACTCAAGGTGGCGGGTTTGTCTTCAAAGGTGTTGATGAAATCCTCACCATCGACCGCGCCCAAGCGGTAGTGCAAAGTCAAGAAGGAGTCGGCTTGAACCAGATTCATGAAAAAGTCGCCTTTTTGGGACTTGAGGCGGCCCATGGTGTTGTCAAACCAGCGCCGCGTCGATAAAAACAAACAGCGTCTATTTTAGGTGGCTCGCCCACCCCTGTACCCCATGCCCTCAACGCCCCAAGCCCTGCCCGCCGCCTTGTTGCCCCGCGAAAAATTGCAGCAACACGGCGCACAAAGTCTGGCCGACGCTGAGCTGTTGGCGCTGTTGCTGCGCACGGGCACGCGAGGCAAACACGTCTTGGCCCTGGCCGACGAAATCTTGCGCCACTTTGGCGGGGTCTCTGGCTTGCTCAACGCGGAACCAAAACAACTGCACCACATCAAAGGCCTGGGCCCTGCCAAACGCGCGGAACTTTTGGCCGTCATGGAGCTGGCCAGGCGCAGCCTGGGCCAAAACCTGCGTGAGCAAGCCGCGTTCGGTGCCCCAGACGACGTTGCGCAATACCTGCAACTGCATCTGGCGCACAAGACCCACGAGGTCTTTGCCGCCCTGTTTCTGGACAGCCAGCACCGTTTGCTGGCCATGGAGGAGTTGTTTCGCGGCACGCTGAACCAAACCAGCGTCTACCCGCGCGAGGTGGTCTTGCGCGCTTTGCACCACCACGCTGCCGCGGTCATCTTGGCGCACAACCACCCCAGCGGTGACTTGACCCCTTCGGCAGCCGACATCGCGCTCACCCAAACCTTGCAGCAGGCCTTGCACTTGGTCGACGTGCGGGTGCTGGACCACCTGGTGGTCTCCAGCCAGGGGCACTGTTCCATGCAAAGCAAAGGCTTGATCTGAGGGCCATCGGTGGGCGCGTGAGCCCATCACCACATCCACTGAGCCCCAAGCCACCAGCCCGCTGGTCAAAACCCCTTGCCACGCAGCGTCTTCCTTGACCTTGAAACGCCCGCCGAGCAGGGACTTGGCCATAATCCGTCGCATGAAAGCCCGCGGCCTGCACGAACTCAAACGCTTACACCAAGCGGGTCAAGCACGCATCGCGGCCGCTGAGGCCTTGCGGCGCGCCGAGCTCGAAGCCGAGCGCCAAGCACAACGCGAGCGGCACTTGTTCAGCCACGCCATGGGTCAGGTTCAGCCCTTGACCACAGCACCGCGCGCCATCAAACCCACGGGCATTTACCCGGTGCTGCCGCGCCAACGGCAGCGCGACGAACAACAAGTTTTGCGCGAAGCCATTTCGGACGACTTCGATGTCGAAACCCTGATCGAAACCGATGAGTCGTTGAGCTTTCGCCAACGCGGTGTGGGCATGGACGTGGTGCGCAAACTGCGCCGAGGCCACTGGACGCTGCATGGGCAAATCGACCTGCACGGCCTGCGCAGTGACGAGGCGCGCGAGCACTTGAGCGCGTTCATCCAAACCGCACGCAAACAAGGCTGGCGCTGCGTGCGCGTGGTGCACGGCAAGGGCTTGGGCTCACCTGGCAAAACCCCGGTGCTCAAAGACAAGAGCCTGCGTTGGCTGGCCCAGCGCCAAGACGTGATCGCGTTTGTGCAGGCGCGGGCTTGTGACGGCGGGGCGGGCGCGCTGATGGTCTTGCTGCGGCCCTGACGCCTCGGGACCCAATGCCGTTGGGCGTCGAAGCCCATCAGGCGCGGCGTCACTCGGGCTGGTTGCGCATCCAATCTGCGGTGCCGAACAAGGCTTTGTTCAAGTTGTCTCGCAGCGTGGCGTCGACGCCGCATTCGCCCATGGCTTGGTCCATGCACGCCAGCCACTGGTCACGCTCCACAACACCGATGGCAAAGGGCATGTGGCGCATGCGCAAACGCGGGTGACCAAAGCGCTCAACGTAATGGTTGGGCCCGCCCAGCCAGCCACACAAAAACCAAAACAACTTGTCCCGCGCAGCATCCAGGGTGGAACCGTGCACCGCGCGCAGTTGGCGATAGGCAGGCTCCAAGTCCATCAAGTCGTAAAACCGATCGACCAAGGCGCGCACCTGGGCCTCACCACCCAACCACGCAAACGGCGTCAAGGGCTGGCCTTGCTCGTCTTTGGGCGCAGGTTCTTGAATCTGCATGTCAAACTCCCTGAAACATCACTCTGGCGCTTGGCGCAAGACTTGCCACACCGGCGTGTGCAAGACGGTGCGCAAACTCCAATAGCCGGCCGCCAAGGCCAAGCCCGCACCCACCACCGCACCGGCGGGCAACCACCACAGCTGCACCGTCCAATCAAACTGAAACACCCAGCGCGCCAGGGCGTCGCCCATCAAGGCCGCCGCACCTGAGGCCAGCAACCCCGCCATCGCGCCCAAGCCCAGCAACTCAACCCGCAGCATCGCGGCCAACTGCGCGCGACGCGCGCCCACGGCGCGGTAAATCGCCATCTCTTGCAAGCGCTGGCGGCGCGTCGAAACCAAAGTCGAGACCAAGACCACCAAGCCTGCGGCCACCCCAAAACCGAACAAGAACTCCACCGCCGCGATCACCTGATCCAAAATCGCCTGCACCTGCGCCAAGGTCGCGGTGGTGTCGATTTGCGTCACATTGGGAAAGGCGTGGATCAAGGCGTTATCCAGACTGCGCTCCCCCACCATCGCGCCCTCAGGCGAACGGTAGGCCGCAATGAAGGTCGTGGGCCAATCGGCGGCCTCAGCTTGCGGGAACATGGCAAAGAAATTCACCCGCATGCTGGCCCAATCGACTTTGCGCACGCTGGTGATTTTGCGCCGGACGATTTGCCCCGTGATGTCAAACGCCACCTCGTCACCCAGTTTCAAGCCCAGCGTGTCCATCAAGCCCGCTTCCATGCTGATGCCCTGGGGGTCTTCGGCCGTCCATTGGCCTTGCACGATGTCGTTGGCCTCAGGTGGCTGTGCCGCGTAGGACAAATTGAACTCGCGCGCAGCCAAGCGTTGGGCGCGCACCTCATCAAACGCCTCGACCTTGACTGGCTGACCGTTGTGCTCGACCCAACGCCCTCGCACCATGGGGTACCAGTCCATGCGACGCACGCCGTTTTCTTGCAAGAAGGCCCTGAACGCCTGGGCCTGATCGGTTTGGATGTTGATGACAAAGCGGTTGGGTGCATCTGGTGGCGTGGCCGCGCGCCAGGAGTCAATCAAATCGGTGCGCAGCAAGACCAACAGCGCCAGC
>JALRFN010000286.1 GCA_023268425.1 Burkholderiaceae bacterium
TAATGAAGAACGATCCTGATCGCTATACAGCTATGTCTGATGAAATCATGCTAGCTTATGCGGAGGGACGTGTTAAATGATTATCTAACTAAGGAAGAAATAAGATGGCTGTAACAAAATCAGCGAGAACACCATGCCCACCGACTGGGTCCAATCGGGCAAAGCCGTGTAGTGCAAATGGTGAGGACCCGCCCACATGTACGTGAAGATCAGGGCCCAGAAGTGCACGATGGACAAGCGGTAGCTGTACACCGGGCGACCGGCTTGCTTGGGCACGAAGTAATACATCATGCCCAGGAAGCCAGCGGTCAGGAAAAAGCCCACCGCGTTGTGTCCGTACCACCACTGCACCATGGCGTCTTGCACGCCGGCATAGGCCGAATACGACTTCATCGCGCCCACAGGAATTGCAGCGCTGTTGACGATGTGCAGCAGAGCCACGGCAATGATGAACGCGCCGTAGAACCAGTTGCCCACATAGATGTGGCGCACCTTGCGGATGCCGATGGTCCCAAAGAACACCACGGCGTAAGCCACCCAGACCACGGCGATCAACAAGTCAATCGGCCACTCTAACTCCGCGTACTCTTTACTCTGCGTGTAGCCCAGCGGCAAGCTGATCGCTGCCGCAACGATGACCAACTGCCAGCCCCAAAAGGTAAAGGCAGCCAGCTTGTCTGAGATCAAGCCCGTGCTGCATGTGCGTTGCACCACGTAGTAGCTGGTTGCGAACAACCCAGAGCCACCAAAGGCAAAGATCACCGCGTTGGTGTGCAACGGACGCAAACGACCGTAACTCAACCAGGGGATGCCATTGATCAGTTCAGGCCACGCCAATTGGGCGGCGATGATCACACCAACCAGCATGCCGACCACGCCCCAAACCACGGTCATGATCGCAAACTGCTTAACGACTTTGTCGTTGTATACCGGCGACGCGCCGGCGACGGTTGACCCAGACATGCAGAGTACTCCTTGAAGATGAACTGAGCCAGTATCACCGATGAGTACCCTACCCAGCTTGACTTAAGTCAAGCCCGCCAGCCAAGCACCAAATTGGTGCCTGAACCAGTTCAGCCGTCATCTTCCAAAATGCGCTCGGCCTCACCGTCCAAGTGATCAAACTGACCCGAGTGCAAGGCCCACCAAAACACCACCATGATGACCAAGACCAAGACCACCGACAGCGGGATGAGCAAAAACAAAATATCCATGTGCGCTCACTTTACTGCAGTCGACGCAAACGCAAGGCATTGAGCACGACCACCAAAGAACTGCCCGCCATGCCAATGCCCGCGACCCAAGGCGGCATCCAGCCCGCAGCGGCCAAGGGCACCGCAATCAGGTTGTAGCCCAAGGCCCACCAAAGGTTTTGCCGCACCACGCGCAGCGTCGCCAGACCAGCCCGCCACAAGACCAACACGTCGTCCAAGCGGGCGCTTTGCACCACCGCGTCGGCCTGCGTTTGGGCCAAGGCCGCGCCGCTGCCCATGGCGACCGACACATCGGACTGTGACAACACTGGCGCATCGTTCATGCCATCGCCCACCATCAGCACCGACAAACCACGCGCCTGCAAGGCCGCAATGGCCTGGGTTTTGCCCTCAGGGGTGACTTGGGCTTGCACGTGCTTGATGCCCAGCAGCGTGGCCACGCGCTGTACTGCACCCGGCTGGTCGCCAGACAACAAGTGCACCTCCAGCCCCGCCTGCTGAAACGCTTGCACCACGTCAAGCGCACCCTCACGTGGCGCCTCTTGCAACTGAAAGGACGCCACCCAACCTTGCGCATCGGCCAGGTGCACTTGGGTGTGCTCGCCACCCAGAGTCGACGCGCCACACCAGTCAGCAGACCCCAAACGCCATCGGCGCCCTTGCGTGTCGAGCGCTTCAATGCCCCGCCCCGGCACTTCTTGCCAGGACCGCCAGTCATGAGCTGCCGCATCGCCTTCGGCGCGCAGCGACTGCGACAAGGGGTGCATGGAGTCTTGCGCCAAGCTCGCCGCCCACGCCAAGGCCTCGGCGCGTGTGACCCCTTCGCGCAACACCACCCCACGCAGTTGCAAACGCTCGGCGGTCAAAGTGCCCGTCTTGTCGAAGACCACCGCTTGCACCCCCGTCAGGGCTTCCAAGGCCTGCATGCGTTGCAACAACACGCCTTGCCTTGCCAGCGCGCCCGCCGTGCTCAGCATCGCCGCTGGCGTCGCCAAGGACAAGGCACAGGGGCAAGTGACAATCAACACCGACACTGCCGCAGCCAGCGCACGCGATGGGTCTTGACCCCACCAGTACAAGCCCACTGCCGCCGACAACACCACCACACCCAGCAAAAACGGACCCGCGATGCGGTCAGCCAGCACCGCCAAGCGCGGGCGCTCGTGCAGCGCGCGCTCCATCAGCGCCACGATTTGCGCAAAACGCGTCGACTGCCCAACGGCGCTGAGGCGCACCATCACCCGCCCAGCCAAATTCCGGCTGCCTGCGATCACTGCTTCGCCCTGGCGCTTATCCAACGGCAGCGCCTCGCCCGTGAGCAAGGCTTCGTCCACCGTCGCAGCTTCGCTGAGCAAAATGGCGTCGCCCGGGAAGCTCTGCCCGGGCCCCACCCGCACCACATCGCCCACCAGCAAGCGCCGCGCAGAAACGCGCTGCCAAGCGCCGTCCGCTTGCTGGCGCTCCAAGCTTTCGGGCAAGCGTGTCATCAAGGCATCCAAAGCCCCAGCGGTTTTGGCACGGGCTTTCGCCTCCAGATACCGCCCACCCAGCAAGAAGAAAACCAGCATGGTCAGCGAGTCAAACCAAATGTCTTGCCCCCAGGGGCCCGACGGGTCGTAGGTGGAAGCGGTACTCACGGCAAAGGTCACGCCAATGCCAACCGTAACCGGGAAGTCCATACCGATGCGCCCTTGGCGCAAATCGCGCCAAGCTGAGGCAAAAAATGGCTGACTGGCGAACAGCAAAACGGGCAAGCTCAACCACCAACTGGCCCAGCGCAACAAGCGATCAATGTCCGGGCTGATGCTGCCCGGCTCAGCGATGTACAGTGGCCACGAGTACATCATCACCTGCATGGCGCAAAAGCCCGCGACAAACAAACGCCACAAGGCGCTGCGCTGCGCTTTGATCAACTCTTCCTGGCTGCTGGCGATGTGGGCGGGCAGTAGCCGATACCCCACCGCACCCGCTGCTTGCGCCCAATCGGATGCTTGTGTGGCTGCGCGGTCCCAGCGCACCGTGACGCGCCGTGTGGCCGCGTTCACCTGCGCGCTGATCACCCCTGGCTGCCGCGCGATGGCTGCCTCGACAGCGTCGGCACAAGCTGCGCAGTACATGCCTTGCACCACCAATCGCGACTCGCACAGGGCACCAGGCTGACCAGAGATTGGCACGGTGAAGGTCGCTTGCTCTTCGTCGTCGTCCAAAGCGCGAAAGTCGTCGCGCACCTCCAGGGCACCGCGGTGATTCGCCAGCCAAGATGCCGCCGCTGAATCGCTCACTGCGCGAACCTCGGTGTGCGTTTGTTCAGAAACGCATCGATGCCTTCGCGGTGCTCGGGCGAGTCCGCATAGTCATAAGCGCACGCGACCAACGCCTCGATGTCCACCCCTGGTGTGCTCAGGGCGCGCAAGGTGGCCTTATTGGCGCGCGCCGCTTGCGGTGCCATGGCGGCGATGCGCGCGATCCGCGTCCCCACGGCTGCGGCCAACTCATCGGGGGAAACCACCGTGCTGACGAAACCCAGCCCGTGCAAGCGCGACACCGGCAGCACCGCCGCCTCCAAGAGCATCTCAGCTGCCACGCTGGCCCCGAGTCTGGATGCCACCAGTTGCGCCTCCCGCGGTGCCATCGGAAAGCCCAGCTTCGCAATCGGCGCGCCGAATTGCGCGCGCGTGCTGGCCACGCGAATATCGCAACACGAGGCGATCTCCACCCCAGCCCCCATGCAGTTGCCATCGATCTGCGCCATCACGGGTACGGGGCAAGCCAAGACCGCCGACAAGCCACCCCAGACCTCGTCCTCGTGGAAGGCACGCAAGGAGGGCTCTTGAAAACGAAATGCGGGGTACTCGGAAATGTCACCGCCCGCACAAAAGTGTTCGCCATCGCCACGCAGCACCACGGCGCGCAATGCCGTGTCGGCTGACAGTGAGTGGAACACCTGCGCCAATTCCCGCCACATGCTGCGCGTCATCGCGTTGAAGCGCGCAGGGTTGCTCAAGGTGACGGTGGCCAGCCCCGCGCTCTGCTCGCAAAAAACAGGCACCTCAGCGCTCCACAGCCGGGCGAGGACGCCCCGACCACCACCACAAAGCGCCGCCCAGCGCCACCATCGGCAAGCTCAACCACTGCCCCATCGACAAGCCCAGCGACAACAAGCCTAAGAAATCGTCGGGCTCGCGAAAATACTCCGCCACAAAGCGAAAACCACCGTAGCCCATCAAAAACACCGCCGACACTTGGCCCAGGGGGCGCTCGCGACGCCCAAACCACCACAGCAACACAAACAGCAGCAAGCCCTCCATCAGCAGTTGGTAAATTTGTGAGGGGTGGCGCGGCACTGGTCCAGCAGCCGGAAACAGCATGGCCCAAGGCAAATTGGGGTCAGCCGCCCTGCCCCACAACTCACCATTGATGAAATTGCCCAAACGACCAGCCGCCAAGCCCGTGGGCACGCAAGGCGCGATGAAGTCGGTCACCTGCAACCAAGGCCGTTTGCGACTGACCGCAAACCACACCATGGCTACCAGAACGCCTAAGAAGCCACCGTGAAAACTCATGCCGCCTTGCCACACCGCGAACACCTCCAAGGGGTGGGCGGCGTAGTGGCTGGCCTTGTAAAACAGCACATAGCCCAGGCGCCCACCCAAGACCGCACCCAAGACACCCAAAAACAAGATGTCATCGATGTCTTGCTTGTTCCATTGCACGCCATCGACCACCCGGTCGTACGGCGGGTGACGCAGCCTCAAGCGAGCCAAGACCACAAACAGCGTGAACGCCACCAGGTACATCAAGCCGTACCAATGCACAGCCAGAGGACCGATTTGGACTGCGACGGGATCAATATGAGGGTGTACGAGCATGGAGCGAATTGTGCCTGTCTCCAGATGGCGACAGCTTTGCCTTTGATCAATGGAAACGTGAACCCACACCCGATGGGGGTACGACCAAATCTGCTACATTGCCTGCGTTCGTCTCACAAGGAGCAAATCATGAAACGCATTCTCTCTGTTTTGGCCCTGGCCGTTGCAGCCAGCGCACCCGCTTTTGCAGACACCGCTGCACTGGCCAAGTCCAAGAACTGCATGGCCTGCCACGCGACCGACAAAAAATTGGTCGGCCCGGCCTACAAAGACGTCGCCGCCAAGTACGCGGGCGACAAAGGCGCAGTGGACAAACTGGCGGTCAAAATCATGAAGGGCGGCGCTGGTGTTTGGGGTGCCATCCCCATGCCCGCGAACAACGTCACCGACGCCGAAGCCAAAGAGTTGGCCACTTGGGTGCTGTCGATCAAGTAATCGAGCACACCAAGTGAAAAACAGCCCGCCGCAGTGCGGGCTTTTTTACGCGCCAATCGTTGTCAAACCTCGCTCAACCACGCTTGGGCTTGGGGCAAGTTTTGGTTACTGAACAAACGCAAATGCCCGGGCATGATCAGGTGCAAGGCCTGCACAGCCAAGCGCAGCCAAGCCTCATCGGTCACCACCGCCACCCGCTCCCAGGCCGTGTAGCGCGAGACACCCAACATGGCGTCTTCCACCATGGCTTTGGCGTCAAACCCGGTGAATTCAACGCCCAACACGTACAACAGGCGCACGCGGTGCAAACGTTCGGACATCGCCAACACGGCGGGAATCAGGGTGTCTTCGTAGTCCGCTCCAGTCACCTCGCCAATGGCCTTGAACCCCAAGACGTTGTCAGGCAAACCCTCAATCACTTCAATCATGACGCTGCTCCTCTTGCAATGGCCTCAGCCTAGCACCCGCCGCACCGCCAAAACTTGATGTGCAACAAAAAGCCCGGCGCTAGGCGCCGGGCTCGCACCAGTCAGCGCCGTGTCCTCAGTGCTTCTGAGAGAGCTGGCTCAAGATGTGCGGGTTTTCCAAGGTCGAGGTGTCCTGGGTGATTTCCTCGTCTTTGGCGATCGCGCGCAGCAAGCGGCGCATGATCTTGCCAGAGCGAGTCTTGGGCAGGTTCTCACCAAATCGAATTTCCTTGGGCTTGGCGATCGGCCCAATGTCCTGCCCCACCCACTTGCGCAGTTCCTTGGCGATGGCGTTGGCCTCGTCGCCTGTAGGCACCGGGCGCTTGAGCACCACAAAGGCCACGATGGCTTCGCCCGACACATCGTCCGGGCGACCGACCACGGCCGCCTCAGCCACCAAGTCGGTTTTGGCGACCAGTGACGATTCAATCTCCATGGTGCCCATGCGGTGGCCGGAGACGTTGAGCACGTCGTCGATGCGGCCGGTGATGCGGAAGTAACCACGGTCCTCGCTGCGCACCGCGCCATCACCCGCCAGGTAGTAGCCCTTGAGCTCTTCAGGGAAGTAGCTTTTGACGAAACGATCGGGGTCACCCCAGATCGTGCGAATCATCGACGGCCAGGGGCGCTTGACGACCAAAATGCCGCCAGCGCCGTTGGCCACATCGTTGCCCGACTCGTCAACGATGGCCGCCTCAATGCCCGGCAAAGGCAGTGTGCAAGAGCCCGGCACCATGGGGGTAGCGCCCGGCAACGGCGTGATCATGTGGCCGCCCGTTTCGGTTTGCCAGAAGGTATCCACGATGGGGCAACGCTCGGCGCCGATATGGCGGTAGTACCACATCCAGGCCTCTGGGTTGATGGGCTCGCCCACCGAACCCAAAATGCGCAAGCTGCTCAAGTTCCAGTTCTTAGGGTGCACGCTCTCGTCGCTGTCTGCAGCCTTGATCAATGAACGGATCGCCGTCGGCGCGGTGTAGAAAATCGTACAACCGTGCTTTTCGATCATTTGCCAGAAGCGCCCCGCGTTGGGGAATGTGGGCACACCCTCAAACACGATTTGCGTGGCGCCTGCGGCCAAGGGGCCATAGGCCACATAGGTGTGGCCGGTGATCCAACCGATGTCAGCGGTACACCAGAAGACGTCGCTGTCCTTCAGATCAAAGGTCCACTTCATGGTTTGCGCGGCCCACAGCAAATAGCCACCTGTGGCGTGCTGCACGCCCTTGGGCTTGCCGGTCGAGCCTGAGGTGTAGAGCACGAACAAGGGGTGCTCGGCGTTGACCATTTCGGGTGCGCACTCGGTGCTTTGCGCGGCCATCACCTCGGCCATGAAGTGGTCACGCCCTGCAACCATGTTCACCGCGGTCTGCGTGCGTTGGTAAACAATCACCGACTGCACCTTCTCGCAGCCGCCCATGGACAAAGCCTCATCGACGATGGACTTCAATGGCAGCTCTTTGCCACCGCGCATTTGGTAGTTGGAGGTGACCACGGCCACCGCACCGATGTCTTGGATGCGGTCGTGCAGCGCGTGCGCAGAAAAACCACCGAAGACCACCGAGTGCGTAGCGCCAATGCGGGCACAGGCCTGCATGGCCACGACGCCTTCAATCGTCATGGGCATGTAGATGATGACGCAGTCACCTTTTTTGACGCCCTGGGCCTTCAGCGCATTGGCAAACTGCGAGACCTTGGCCAACAACTCTTTGTAAGTGACCCTGGTCACAGCGCCATCGTCCGCCTCAAAAATGATGGCGGCTTTGTTCTCGTTGGCGGTGCCGATGTGGCGATCCAAGCAGTTGTACGAGGCGTTCAACTCACCGTCGTCAAACCACTTGAAAAACGGTGCATTGGACTCGTCCAGCACGCGGGTAAAGGGCTTGCTCCAGCTCAACAACTCGCGTGCGCGCTCGCCCCAAAAGGCGTCGGGGTTGTCGCGGGCTTGCTGACACAAGGCGTTGTAGGCGTCCATGCCGGACACCGCTGCGCTGGCCTTGATGCTGTCAGCCGGTTCGAACACCCGGTTTTCTTGAAGCACTGACGTGATTGAACTGGACATAAACCGTCTCCTCTGCAGTTATCTGATGGTAAAAGTGAGAACCATGAATGTGCGGCGAAGCTCTTACGAGCCACTTACGCACCATCACCCTACAATCTTCGTTTTTCATTTTCTGATCGCCTTTTGGGGTTTTCCATGAGCACCACCGTCATCCGCCAAGACGACCTGATCGAGTCCATCGCTGCGGCTTTTCAGTTCATCAGCTACTACCACCCCGCCGATTACATTGAACATTTGGCCCGCGCTTATGCGCTGGAGCAATCTGCAGCCGCCAAAGATGCCATCGCCCAAATCTTGACCAACAGCCGCATGAGCGCCGAGGGCCACCGCCCCATTTGCCAAGACACGGGCATTGCCAACGTGTTCTTGAAAATCGGCATGGATGTGCGCTTCGAAGGCTTCACCGGCAGCCTGGATGACGCCATCAACGAGGGCGTGCGCCGCGCCTACAACCACCCCGATAACACCCTGCGCGCTTCCGTCGTGGCCGACCCCCAGTTCGCGCGCAAAAACACCAAAGACAACACCCCTGCGGTGATCTTCAGCGAGATGGTGCCCGGCAACAAGCTGGACGTCACGGTCGCGGCCAAAGGCGGCGGCAGCGAGAACAAAACCAAGTTCGTCATGCTCAACCCCAGCGACTCGCTGGTGGATTGGGTGCTGAAAACCGTGCCGACCATGGGCGCGGGCTGGTGCCCACCGGGCATGCTGGGCATCGGCATTGGTGGCACCGCAGAGAAGGCCATGTTGATGGCCAAAGAGGCGCTGATGGAAGACCTCGACATGTATGAACTCCAAGGCAAAGCCGCCAGCGGCGCGGCGCTGTCCGACGAAGAAAAGCTGCGCTTGGAGCTGCACGACAAAGTCAACGCCTTGGGCATTGGCGCGCAAGGCTTGGGCGGCTTGACCACGGTGCTCGACGTCAAGGTCAAGATGTACCCGACGCACGCGGCCTCCAAGCCCGTGGCCATGATCCCCAATTGCGCCGCCACCCGCCACGCGCACTTCGTCATGGATGGCTCCGGCCCCGTCTATCTCACCCCCCCCAGCGCCGACACTTGGCCCGATGTAAGCTGGACACCGGACACGCAAAAGAGCAAGCGCGTCGACCTGAACCACTTGACCAAAGCCGAAGTCGCCAGCTGGAAGCCCGGCGACACGCTGTTGCTCAACGGCAAGATGCTCACCGGGCGCGATGCCGCGCACAAGCGCATTCAGGACATGTTGGCCAAGGGCGAGCCCCTGCCAGTGGACTTCACCAACCGCCTGATTTACTACGTGGGCCCGGTGGACCCGGTG
>JALRFN010000305.1 GCA_023268425.1 Burkholderiaceae bacterium
GCCCTGGCATAGACCGTACGCTTGGGCATTCTCTGCAGACGTCTCGTCGAAGTCGTCCACGATGAAAGCGGGGTCCCGGCATATGGAAGCCACCGCGCGCACGAAGTGGTCAGGCCACACACATCTTCTCAGAGAAGCCGCCAGCGCCGCGGCCAACCGCGCGGCCCAACTGAGCGGCCAAAGCCCACGCGTGGCCATGCTGTCGTTCTCAACCGCGGGCAGCGCCCAGCACCCGCGTGTGGAGAAGGTGCGCGAGGCCACCGCTTTGCTGCGCACACTGCGCCCTCAGCTGCCTGTCGACGGCGAGGTGCAGCTCGACGCCGCCTTGGTGCCCGCCATCGCCGCACGCAAGCTGCCTGACTCACAAGTCCAAGGCCAAGCCAACGTGCTGGTCTTCCCCAACCTCGACGCGGGCAACATCGCCTACAAACTGGCCGAGCGCTTGGGCGGCTTCACCGCTTTGGGGCCGCTGTTGCAAGGCCTGAAGAAACCCGCCAACGACTTGTCTCGCGGCTGCAGCGCCGACGATGTGTATGGCGTCATTTGCGCCACCGTCGTGCAGGGACAAGCGCCGCAGGCTGAGGGCTGATCAAGGCGCACAGACGCGCCGCGCCTCAGCGCCGCTTGAGCAAAGCACGCTGGGCTTCAAAGCCCACGTGCAAGACATCCGCCAAGCTGTGGGTTTGCACGATGCGGCCATCGTCCCAGCCCAAGCAGTGGCGGTAGTAGACGCTCAAGTCCAAGCCCAAGCCCAGCCCCATGACCGCGACTTGGCCGGCTTGCGCGGTTTGGCGCAGCACTTCGCGCAGGTGGTGGTCGAGGTAGAACTCGCTGTTCAGGCGCTGCGTGGTGGTCTCCATGGGCGAGCCGTCAGAGACCACGATCAACAAACGCTGGCTGACCGACAAGCCCATCAAACGCTGCACCGCCCACTGCACGGCCTCGCCGTCCAGGCCCTCGCGGTAGAGGTCAGGTTTGAGCAAAGCGGCCAGCGACAGGCTGGCTGCGCGGCGCGATTGCTGCGCCGACTTGAACACCATGTGCAGCCGCTCGGCCACCCGGCCCGGTGCGTCGGGTCGGCCAGCCCGCTCCCACGTCTTGCGCGCCTGCCCGCCGTTCCACGACGCGGTGGTGAAGCCCAAGACCTCGGACTGCACGCCCGCGCGCTCAAACACCCGCAACAACAACTCGACCAAGGGCACGACGCGTTGCTGGTGGTTGCGCATGGAGCCTGAACAATCCAGCAGCACCGTCACGGCCGCGCTCATGGCCGGCTGGTGGCGCTCTTGTTTGAACACGCGGGTTTCCTGCGGGCTGGTCACCAACAGCGACAAGCGCTCGGCGCTCAAGTGGCCCGACTCGGTCTCCAGTTCCCAACCATCGCGCACGGGCACCGCCCAACGGCGGCGAAGGCGCTCGGCCAAAGCGGCAATGTTTACGGGCGAGTCGCGCAGCCACTCGTCAATCTGCGCGCGGTAGCCCGGCAACAAGGCCGCGCGCACCAGGTCTTGGCCGTTGCGCTCTTGGTCGAAGCGCGTCGTGAACACGCGGTAACGCGCGCGCGCTTCGCGCAAGGCTTTGCCATCGCCCAGGTCAACGCTGGCCAAGTCGTCAAAGGGCTTTTCCGCTGGGCGCAGCAAGGCGGCCAGCAAGGCCGCCGCGCGCGCGCTGAAGCGCCGTGCGTTCGGCGGCAAGGTCTGGGCCTCGGCCTCCAACCACTCGGCCACACCCAAGGCCACCGCCCAAGCGGCGGCCACGTAATCGGCGGCATCCTGGGCGCGGCTGCGGCGCATGCGGCGGTACAAGCCGCCCCACTTGGGCGCGACCACGTCGGCACGCATGCCCTCCATGATGTCGGTGTCCTCAGGGCCGATGGGCTGGTCGTTGATCAAGGCACGCGCCGTGCCGATCACGGCGAACAACAACAAGCCGGTTTGCGTCTCGGTGATCAAAGACGCCTTGAACTGCAAGACCCAATGGTCGTAGGCGGCGTCCAAGTTGTGGCGTGTGCCCGGCCAGCGCTCGCTCACGCGGTGCTCGTCGCGGAACTGGCACAAGACGCCATAGACCATGTGCGCCATGGCCAGTTCAGGCGCGGTATCCGGAGCTGGGTGTTGCCTGAGCGTGGCGCCCCACAGGTGGGCCGCTGCCGCGTCAGCGCAGCCGCGCGCGTGCGCGCCATCGGCGCGGCTGTCGTGGTGCGTGGCCCCAGTGGCGATGCCTTGCTCGCCCACGAACAAGCGGTGCGCGCTGGCATAGATGCCAGGCTCGCCCGTCATGGCGCGGGCCACGCTGGCGGTGAGCTCGTCGGCGTCGCGCAGCGCCCGAGCGCTCATGCGGGAAGCGCGTGCTGGCTCAGACATGCTCGCGGCCCATCAAGGCGCGGAAGTGGCCGCGTCGGACAAGGGCAAGTCAGCGCCAAAGCAGCGCTGGTACAACTCGGCCACCAAGGCATGTTCACTGGCCTCGCACTTGTTCAAATAAGACAGCTTGAAGGCCAAGTGCAAGTCTTTGAACAAGGCGCTGTTTTCGCCCCAGTTGATCAAGGTGCGCGGTGACATCAAGACCGACAAGTCGCCCACGGCGTGGCTTTGGCGCGTCAAGTTGGCCAGCGCGACCATGGCCTTGGCTACACGCAGGCCATCGCCCTGTGCCAGGCTGGGCACCTGCGCCGTCAAGATCGCCAACTCGCGATCAGGCGGCAGGTAGTTCAGCGCGACCACCAGGTTCCAGCGGTCCATTTGCGCTTGGTTGATCATCTGCACGCCGTGGTAGAGCCCCTGCACATTGCCTTGGCCGACGGTGTTGGCCGTGGCGAACAAACGAAAGGCCTTGTGCGGGTGCAGCGTGCGGTTTTGTTCCATCAGCGTGAACGAACCCTCGCGCTCCAAGACCCGCTGGATCACGAACATCACATCGGGGCGCCCCGCGTCGTATTCGTCCAAGATCAACGCGATGGGTTTGCGCATGCACCAAGGCAAGATGCCCTCTTGGAATCGGGTCACTTGGTGACCGTCTTGCATGACCACGGTGTCTTTACCAACCAAATCCAAGCGCGAGATGTGGCCATCCAAGTTGACGCGCATGCACGGCCAGTTCAGCCGCGCCGCCACTTGCTCGATGTGCGAGGACTTGCCGCTGCCGTGCAGGCCTTGCACCAAGACGCGTTTGTTGTGCATGAAGCCGGCCAAGATGGCTTGGGTGACTTCGGGCTGGAATTGATAGGCCGGGTCGACCTCGGGCACCAAGTCCATGCCCGAGGCAAAGCCCTTGACGGCCAAGTCGGTGTCCAAGCCAAAGAGTTCGCGCGCGGCGTAAAGGTGGTCGGGCAGTTGCATGGTGCGGGCTTTCAGGGGGTCAATGGCTGGCGACTTGCGCCTCGATGTCTTGCAAAGCCGCGGCGGCGCGGCGCAGCGCCGGTATGGCCGCCGCGATGCGCTCGGGCGTCAAACGCAAGGCCGGGCCTTGAATGGCCAAGCCCAAATTCGACGCGCGATCGCCCTGGGGCACCAAGACCGCGACGCAAACCAAACCGCTCAAATACTCCTCGCGGTCGTAGCCCACGCCCGTGCGCTTGGCCTCCAAAATCTCGGCCTCCAGCGCCT
>JALRFN010000326.1 GCA_023268425.1 Burkholderiaceae bacterium
TTTTGGGCGCATCGTTGAACACGCGCAAACTGTCGTGCAAGCCCAAGTCGATCAGCGCGCGCAGGTGCTCGCGCTCGGCCTCGGTGCAGTGAATCGTGCCCTCTAGGCTTGCGGGGTCGTAGGTATCGCGCGCATCAAAGGTGATGTTGTAGTCGCCCATGATCAAAAACCTCTGGTGCTGCGCCATCTCGCCCTGCACCCACTCGCGCAGGGCCTGCAGCCAAGCCATTTTGTAGACAAATTTGTCCGAATCCGGCGCCTGACCATTGGGAAAATAGCCGCCAATGACCCGGGTGCTGTGCGCCCCCTCGCCAAACGTCCCCGCGATCAAACGCGCATGGTCATCGGCGAACAGCGGGTTGTTTTTGACCACATCGCGCGCCGGCTCACGCGAAATCAAGGCCACACCGTTGTAGGTCTTTTGCCCATGCCAGACCGCCTGCCAACCCGCCTCCAGAAAGGCCTCATGGGGAAACTTGTCGTCAGCCATCTTGAGCTCTTGCAGCGCCAGCACGTCGACGGGATTGGCCGCGAGCCAGTCCAACACCTGGGGCAGGCGGATGTTGAGGGAGTTGACGTTCCAGGTGGCAAATTGCATGGCGGGTGCGAAAGGTTCGGTTTGGGCATGCCCACTCGAGTGGGCGCTTGGGGTGTTGAGTATAGAAAGGGTGGGGTGCGAAAAGCGGAGTGCCTGCCCGGCCAACAGCTCCAAGGGGCTCTTGCGTATGGCTGCACCGTTGCCCCAGTTGTTGCAGGGCTGGGGGTCATCGTTCATGGGGCCTTGGGCTAAACGCTCGCACCAGCAGCCGGGTTCGGCCCAGCGGCGGGACCTCTTGTCCACACGCCTTTTGGCCGTGACCTTGCCTACCTCCTATTGGGATCAAGGATGAAGGCGCACTTCTCGACAAAGGGCAAGCACTCGTGGAAGCACCATACCTTGCCTGGAGACTATAAAAAGCCTATATTAAGTCTTGCTTAATTCTGGATCATGACCATGCGTTATTCGTCACAAGTCAAGCCCATCAGCTACCTCAAAGCCAATGCTGCCGAGGTGCTTCTGCGCCTCGCGGATCAGCGTGAGCCGTTGGTCATCACTCAAAACGGCGAAGCCAAGGCGGTTCTGCAAGACGTCGCTTCGTTCGAAGAAACGCAAGAAACATTGTCATTGCTGAAAATCCTCGCGCTGGGTCAGCAGGATGTGGCTGCGGGCAAGGTCAAGCCTGTTGCAGATGTCGTTGCCCGTCTCCGCACCAAACGAGCCACCGTCTGATGGCCGACACCACTGCCAAGTTCGAAGTTCTGGTGACAGATGGCGCGGAGCAGGACTTGGAGGCCATTCACGACTACATCTCCGAATTCGACTGCGTCGCCAACGCCAACCATGTGTTGGATGCGTTGATGGATGCTGTGCAGAGCCTTTCGAGCATGCCCAAGCGCGGCAGCTATCCCAAGGAACTGGTGGGTCTCGGCATCAAAGAATACCGGCAAATCTTCTTCAAGCCGTACCGCGTGATCTATCGTGTCACCGACCGCCAAGTCATCATTTACCTGATTGCAGACGGACGTCGCGACACGCAGGCTGTTCTCGCACGCCGCTTGCTCGGGGCCAGTGGCCAATGACCGCCCGCGCCGCGGTCATGGCGCCCAAGTGATCCACCAAGCCACAATCACTTCCCGCTCATTGCCGTTCAACGAGATCAACGGTATTCGCCCCCATATTTGTAACGTAC
>JALRFN010000409.1 GCA_023268425.1 Burkholderiaceae bacterium
TCCATAGGAGAGCAGAATTCTTCTTATGGGCCAATTCACCACATTGACCCCTTTACAATACCGGCTTCCGATGGCAACACCCAACTCGGGTCTTTGCACCCCAAGACGGGCCCACAAGGCTCGACGTGGCTGCGCCCCGCCGGTGCTGACGAGTGGGAAATACGGCTGCGCGATGTGCCGCGTGCGCAGTTGCCGGAGAAATGAGCATGGTGGTGCGCAGCCTCTTGGCGTGTTTGGCGCTCGTCTGGCTCAGTGCCTGTGGTCCGGAGGCTGGTGGGCCTTGGTTCCCGTTGCGTGAGGGGCTGCAGCAGCGCTATGGCGTGACCATGAAACGCGGTGACGCGACCACCCGTGAGGTGTGGACAGAAACCGTGGGCGCGCCGGGTTCGTGGCATGACGAGACCGTTTGGCCGAGGCGCCACAGCGCGGGCGTCAGTTTCTGGTTGCAAGACACCGCGCAAGGCCTGCGTCGCGTTGCCGTGCAAGCCGATATTGACGAGGCTCCCGTTGATGATGCACAGCCGGTGTGGGTCTTGCGTCGACCCTATGTCGTGGGCACCGAGTGGCGCAACTTGACGGTGCCTTATGTGCTGCGCCGCGAGAACGAGTACCCCAATGACTTGCGGCTGACGCATCAACTCTGGATGCAGTGGCGCATTGCCGCGGTGGACGACAGCGTTGACGTGGCTGCGGGCCATTTCTCACCGTGTTTGCGGGTCGAGGGCGAGGGCAAATTGCGCTTGTATGTGGACCCGGTCAAGGGTTTTCAAGACGTGCCGATCATGGGCGCCGAGTGGTATTGCCAGGGCCATGGATTGGTCAAGTGGTGGCGGCGCGAGCGCATCTCTTCGGGCTTTTTCACAGGCGGCGAGGTCAGCGCAGAGCTGCTTTGAAGCGGCCTTGAGGTGGTTTGGGCTTTGTCACTCGCATGACAAAAGTTTCGGGTTATCCCTCAGAAGTTCACGTCGCATTCAGGTCAGTATGCGCATTCAATCACGAAACTCTGGAGACAAATCACATGGCGATTCCATTTGAAGTCAACGGGCAAGCGGTCAAAGCCAAGGCTGAAACCGACACGCCTTTGTTGTGGGTGTTGCGCGATGAGCTCAACATGACGGGGACCAAATTTGGTTGTGGCGCTGGTCTGTGTGGCGCGTGCACGGTGCATGTCGACGGTCGTCCAGTGCGTTCTTGCCAGACCCGCGTGGACGGTGTGGCAGGCAAGCGGGTGAGTACCGTGGAAGGCCTGTCCAAAGACAACAGCCACCCCTTGCAACAAGCTTGGATCAAGCACGAAGTGCCGCAATGTGGTTATTGCCAGTCGGGCCAGCTCATGAGTGCGGCGGCTTTGTTGGCCGAAAACCCTAACCCCAGCGACGCTGACATTGATGCCGCCATGAGCGGCAACCTGTGCCGCTGTGGCACCTACACCCGCGTGCGGGCTGCCGTCAAAGACGCCGCCCAAATGATGCGCCAAGCGTGAACGAGGAGATCAGCAGATGAAGACCATCACACAAGGCAATCGCCGCGACTTCCTCAAATCTTCCGCTTTGTTGGGCGGGGGCCTGCTCATGGGCGTTGCCATGCCAGGTACCCAAGGCCAAGCCCGCGCAGCGGGCACGGTACACACGCCCAACGCGTGGGTGCACATTGCCGACGACAACACCATCACCTTGCTGTCGGCGCGCTCAGAAATGGGGCAAGGCGTGTACACCTCCATGCCCATGTTGATTGCTGAAGAGCTCAACGTGGACATCAAACAAATCAAAGTGGCTGCGGCGCCATCGGCGCCTGATTACGTTAACGCGATGCTGGGCGCACAAATCACCGGTGGCTCGACTTCGGTGCGCGACGGCTGGGAACGCCTGCGCGTCGCGGGCGCTCAAGTGCGCGAGATGTTGATCAGCGCAGCTGCGAACAGCTGGAAAGTCGACCGCGCCAGCGTCACCGCTGCTGACGGCATGTTGAGCGCGCCAGGCGGTCACAAGGCGTCTTACGGAGAAATGGCCGCCGATGCGGCGAAGTTGCCAGTGCCGGAAAAACCCAGCATCAAGGCGCCCAAAGACTTCCGCATTGTGGGCAAGCGTTTGGCGCGTGTGGACACACCCGCCAAGGTCAACGGTTCAGCGCAGTTCGGCGTTGACGTGCAATTGCCTGGCATGGTTTACGCCACGGTCATCCAATGTCCAGTCATTGGCGGCAAGGCCAAGTCCTTTGATGGGGCCAAAGCCAAAGCCATGCCTGGCGTGAGCCACGTCATGCAAGTGGGTGGCGACGTGGTGGTGGTGGCCGATAGCTGGTGGCGCGCGAAAAAAGCCGCTGAGCAAGTCAGCGTGACCTGGGACAACGGCCCGGGTGCCGCCTTGAGCAGTGCGGGTGCCATCAACGCCACGCGTGCGGCGGCGAAGACCGGCAAAGTGCTGCCCATCACGCCACCCAAAGGTGATGTTGCGGCGGCGATGAAGTCGGCCAAGCGCACCATCAGTGCCGAGTACGTCAGCCCTTTGCAGTCGCACTCACCGCTGGAGCCCATGAACTTCACGGCGCATGTCACGGCAGACCACGCCCGTTTGATTGGCCCCACCCAATTCCAACAGGGTAATCAGGGCGCAGTGGCAGCGGCTTTGGGCATGAAGCCTGAGCAGGTCACCGTCGAGACCACCTACCTCGGTGGTGGCTTCGGGCGCCGTTTGGAGCTGGACTTTGTCGTGCAAGCGGCCTTGACCTCCAAAATGGTGGGCAAACCTGTCAAGCTCTTGTGGACTCGTGAAGAAGACATGACGCATGACTTCTACCGACCCATCGGGGTGTGCCAGGTCCAGGCGGGTTTGGACGCCTCGGGCAAGCCGCAAGCCTGGCATTTCAAGGTGGCCTCGCAGTCGGTGACGCAGCGTGCCTTCGGTTTGCCGCCCGACACCATGGACCCCTTTATGGCCGAGGCTTCGGTGGCACCCTATGCGGTGGCCAACAGCCAGCACGATTTGATCATCCACAACACCGGCTTGCGAGTGGGCTATTGGCGTGCGGTCAGCCACAACATGAACGCCTTTGCCAACGAGTCCTTCATCGACGAACTGGCCAAGGCAGCGGGCCGTGACCCGGTGGACTACCGCTTGGCGTTGCTCGACGCGCACCCACGCTTTGTCAAAGTCTTGAAGCTGGCTGCGCAAGAGGCAGGTTGGGGCAAGGGATTGCCCGCAGGGCGCGCCTTGGGCGTGGCCATCATGGAAGGTTATGACACCTACATGGCGCAAGTCGCCGAGGTGTCGCTGGACGCCTCAGGCGGCGTGCGTGTGCATCGCGTCACCGTTGCGGCTGACCTGGGCATGATGGTCAACCCCGACATTGTTGAGGCACAAATCCAGTCGGGCATCATCTTCGGCATGGGCGCAGTGCTCAAGCAAGAGGTCACGGTCGACAAAGGCAAAGTGCAACAGCAAAACTTCCACCAGTACGACCCGATTCGCATGAGCGAAGCGCCGCGCATTGCCATTCACCTGGTCAAGAGCGACGCCAAGCCCGGCGGTATCGGCGAGCCCGCCACCGCCTGTGTTGGTCCAGCGATTGCCAACGCGGTCGCGGCCTTGACCGGCAAGCGCGTGCGCACCTTGCCCATCACGGCAGCGGCCTTGGCCAAAGCCTGATGGCGAGCGGTCGACCCTGAGCCTTCAGGGTCTCCAGCAAAAAAGCCTCAGCCGCTTGCGGTTTGGGGCTTTTTTGTGTCCGATACCCGGGCAAAAACGGGCGTTGGGGCGTTCACGATGGCACAGGAATTCTGCGAGGCATGACGGTGTCGTGGAGACACTTCACGCTTGGCGAAGCACAACGGACGCGCAGCGTCCGCTTCACCCCGGTGGGGCAGGTTTGAGCCGATTTCTGCGCGCAGCGCAGTATGAGGCGATGACCTGCCCCACGAAAAGAGGTTGGTGCAACGCCAACGCGGTGCAACGGAAAACCACCAATCCACTCAGCAAGAGATGGGGCGCCTCGTTACTTGATTGGCTGTTCCTTTCTTGCGCCGCCAAGA
>JALRFN010000429.1 GCA_023268425.1 Burkholderiaceae bacterium
TCACCGCTGAGCCCACAATCATTCGGCCATAGCCCACTGGCACAGGGTGACCTTGGGCCGTGGTGTTCACCGCGCCGTTGAACACGTAGCTGGGCTGGTTCTCTTGTCTTTCGCTGGGGTTGGAGGCGCTTGGCGTAGGCGCGATCATCTGCGCCACCCCTCCCAACATCATGGAAGTGCCCACCGAGTACAAAGTCGCTTGCGAAAGAAAAGAGCCCGCTGCGGCCCAGCCCATGGGATTCCACCAGGACACCGCAATCAGCGCCGCACCCAACAGGATTTGTCCCAAACCATCACCACCAGCGCCAGACACGACCGGCGCAATCGTGATGCGTTGTTGACCTGTGGGGTTGTGCAATGCGTCCATATCCAGCGCGTCGGCTCCGGCCAACACCCGGTAGCCCACACCACGCTCACCGGATGACACCATTTCGCGCTCGAAGCCGGGGAAGTTGGCGCACAACGCCCGAATGGCCTCGGCGCCGCTGCTCACCTCAAACCTGTGGCGGCGACCAAAGTGTTTGCCCAACTCGCCCAGCAACACCACTTCAGCCATGCGCTACACCTGAATATCTCAAGCAATGCGTCGTGATCTTTTGCCAATAACCGCCGTACACATCACGACTGGACAGACGTGCTTGTACATGGTGAAGGATCAAGCCTTCGCCCAGATAGACAGCCGCGTGATTCGGTACTGACGAACCAATTTGCATCAAGAAGCAATCGCCCTCACGCGCAGAGGAGACGTCAACGACACGAAAACCCGCATCCTCAAAATTCTCCAGGTACAAGTTCTCTCCTCGCTTCCACCATTCATCATGGCGTGCGAAATCGGGCAGATCAATGCCTCGCACCTGTTTGAAGTAGTCCCGCACCAGCGAATAGCAGTCCAGCACACCGTGGCTCCAATGGCGGCCGACCAGCGGCGCAACATAACCGGAGGGTTTGAGTTCGGTCCACTCGCCAGAAGGAACCGAAACGATGAACCACACCAACCCTGTGGCTTCGCACGACACGCGATCAGCCTGACTGGGTGTCACTGGCAGGTTCGGGTGCGAATGCACCACGCCAACAATCTGACCCTGATCCTCCGCCTTGGAGTAGTCCTCGGGATGGAGCACGAATTGATCAGTCCCCAAGCCCAAATTCCTGCACGGCACGTAACGCTGGCGCCCTTTACCGATGATGAGCAAACCGCAGGATTCACGCGGGTACTCAGATAGAGCGTGCTCAAGCGCACACGCCTTTGCCTTGTTGTTCATCGTGGGAGGAATGGATTACCGAAAAAGGCCAGCGGCTGGAAATCCGCCAAACGGCAGTTCAGCGTTTTGCCCAAAGCGCTTCTTGCAAGAGTCCAGCCGCTTGCCGCAAACATCAAGGCTGGCGTCGTACACAGGAACATCATTGGCATCCAGCCAAACGTTTCCGATGTAGCCGCACTCCGCGCCTCTGTACTTCCAGGGACAGACGTTTTGCACGATCTGACGCCTGGGGAGCATCACCCCCTCCAGGTCAAACGACGCGGCCAATTCAAACTCAACCACTTCACGCGTTTCGCGTGCCTTGCGATCGATGTAAAACACATCGTCTGCAAATGCCGCAGTTGAGTCCGCAGATGGATTGACGCCGCCTGTGAAATTCACCGCATCCAGATACTTTGCAAGGGTGCGTTTGCGAGTGAAACGTGCGCCGACCAAGTCCTGATACGACAGAATCAGCGCGGTGATGGTGCCGTTGATGTTGGAGACGCGAACCTTGGGGCGTGGCAACTGGCCACCACCGTTGAATTCAAAACCTTCGGCCTGAACAGGAAACGGCTCATACACGTTGCCCTGCCAAATCACCTTCTGGCGCAGTTCATTGGTGCCTGCATGAAAGCGCACGACACCTTCATCAAACAGCGCCAGGTCCAGCTCAAACAGTTCAATGACCGCGCTGGGCGCAAGTTTCTGAATCTCTGTTGTGATTGCCGTTGATGTAGTCACACTCATACTGGATCAAACACTTGTCGGAACGTGGCACGCACCGTTTCGGCATCGGGTTCATCCTTGCTGCGGGACCACTCATCGCACACGAATCGCCCCACTGTGTCCGCTGGCGAGGTCCATTCGAAGCTGTTCACTGCAGCCGCTTCACGCAAGAACGCATCAATGGCCTGCGCATCACCACCGGTGCGACCACGGAATTCCAACGACCAGACTTCGGGTTGATTGTTGATGCCAAACGTCTGACGCTGCTCGTAACCGTCGCCAAAAGAGACGCGTTTGACGTTGGGTCGCATGGAGAGATTCACGCCATATGAAGGAGACCAGGTAAAGGTTGTCATAACCGGCTTCGTTTAGCTCTTACGCCTTGGATCGAGGATGCCACCCGCGCGGCGCTGGTTCAAAAGCTCCTGGCGCACAGCACTGGAGATGGCGCGCCCAAGGTCCTGCCCTTGCCCACGATCAGCGCCGCTTGTTTGAACAGCTCCACTGCCGGTCACACTCACACTGATGTTGAACACATCACCGCCGCCACCTCCATTCGATGCTTTCATCGTGACCGGAATACTGCGTCCATCGGGCAGCGGCACAAACGCCTCAGGCATAGAGCCCTCACCAAAGACCGCCAACTGCGCCGAATTGGCAACGCCACCACCAGCGTACGCGCGCAGCGGCAATGGACCTGCCGCCGTCATCACGCCACCATTGGCAAAACCAAAGATAGAGCCCAGCGCCTTGGCCATGGGCAGTGTGATGGCCTTCTGAATCTGAATGCGAATCAAGTCACTGATGATGGAATTAGCCAGTGATCTGAAGTCCAATTTGCCCGTCATCACAAAATTGGTGAGCGCATCGGTCATGCCGTTGAAGGCTTTTGCCGTGATCGCCTCCATCTGTTTGCCCATGCTCTCGGTCTCTTCGCTCAAGGTTCGCAAGGCCTTTGCAAAGCCAGCACCAGGATCGGCGAGATCTGTGGCCTGTTGCCCCAGGTTCTTCGCTGCAACTCCAGCGGCCCTCGCTGCGCTTTCGATCTTCTTCAGGGCATCTGCCAACTGCTCGTTGCCTGGCACCGCTTCCACGATCGACCGTGCTCGCGCGGCAAGGTCTGTGAGTTCATTGGCACTGGCATGGCGTGCTTCAGACAGCCGCTTGAGGGATTCAATCTCTCCAATCGAACCAGACTCTCGCAACGCGTTGATCTGATCTTGCGCATCACGCAAGTTGGCTTGGCCACGTACCAGCTGGTCCTGCAACTCCTTGAGGTCTGCGGCTGGTTGACGCAGTTGACGCTCCGACTCAGCTGACAGCGCGCCTTGCTGCAAGCGAGCGCGTTTGGATTGCAGATCATTCAGGCGGTCTTGCAACTTGATGCGGTCGGCCGTCGTGCGCGCAACAGTTGTCAGCCCTCTCCACAGAATAGCTTCTTCCTTCGCGCCCAGGTCATCAATCTTGTCGTTGTAGTCCTGCTGCGCCGCCAGTCTGGCCGTCGAGGCCTGACGAAACGTCATGAAGCCCTGGGCCTCATACAGATCGATCATGCGCTGGCGACTTTTAAGGATGTCGCCTTCTTCATCGACCTGCGCTTGAAAGCGTTTCAAATCACTTTCTATGCCAGCAATGGCGTACGCGGTCGTTGCCTTGCTCGCCGTGCTGTAGTTCAAGGGCTTGAGGGCAGACGCCGGTGATGTCGTGCCCGTGGATTCGGATGTACCTGAAGTGGCTTTGGCGGCATCAGCGCGAATGCGCGCAAACCGCTCAGTCACCGCGTCCGCAATCAGCGGCATGTTCCACAGTTCCACATAGTTCTTGTTGGCCTGGGCAACGATGGCGTTGCGCTTTTGCAGTGCCGATTTGAGCTTGGCCTTGTTTTCCTCGGAGAATGGGTTCAATCCCTTGCCGCCAAAGAGAAACTCCCCCATCAGCTCCATGTCCGCCCAAACCGCTTGGAATGAACCGGCCACTGCCTTGATCAGATTGGCGATGACCTTCAAGGAATCAATCACCACGGCAAGCGCATAGGCGGCCGTTTCCGCCCAGTCCGTCAAATCCCCGCGGCTTTGCAGGTCACGCACACCCTTGACCACATCGTTGGTGCCCAGTGTCAGGCGCGCAAATTCCTCAGCAAGACCCATCATCGCGGGAATGCTGGATGTCACCACCACCTGCGACACGTAATCGGTCTGAGCGCGCATGCGCCCCAGCGCCTTGGAGGCGGCATCAGCCTGTTCGATCTGATCTGCTGTCAGCCGAATATTGAGATCTTGGTTTTCTGCGAGGTCCTTGAGGAATGAGACCAACTGCGCGCCGGACTCGCCAAAGAGCTGCATGGCGATGGCTGTCTTGCCCGCGCCGTCCTCAAACCCAGCCAGCTTCAATGCGACCTCGTTCATCACCTCGGCCGAATCGCGCAAATTGCCTTGCGTGTCTTTGGCTCGGATGCCCAGAAAACGAAGTGCCTCCGAGCCAGGCTTCATCTCATCGCCCATGTCAGCCATCGCCTTGGAGAGCTTGTACATCCCCATGGCGAGCTGCTGCATGTTGGTGCCAGAGATCGTGGCCACGGGCGCAAAACCAGACAAGGCTTCAGCACTGGCGCCGGCCTGCTCTGCCAGGCCTTGCAACGATGCAGCTGCCTCCACCGTCTGGACCACAAACTCCTTGATTGCCACAACAGAGGTCACACCAATGGCCACTGCGAAGGCTTTTTGCGCCACGCCTGACATGCGCTCCATCGAAGCCTTCATGTCATTGGCGTGCTTGTTCAACAGGTGTGCGCTTCGCCCCAAGTCAGCACGAAACTGTGAGGTCTCAGCCGAGAGGCGAATGACGAGTGAGCCCAGATCAGACATTCGAATTTTCTTTCTTCACAAGCTTGTGCGCGAACATGGCCTTGAATTGCTGAACATTCAATTGCTGAAGATTCACTGATGCCTCATCCGTCGAGATCTCGCTTCGCTGCTGTTTGAGCATGAACGGCATGAAATCTTCTGGTGTGAATGGCTTAACGCCTTCAGCCCTGTGGGCATTGGCAAAGGTTGAGGCCACGACGCCACTTCGATAGTCGCCCCGCATGTCGCCAAACGGCTCCAGTTGGTAAAACGCCATCCACTCGGTCAACTCATCGGATCCAACAGTGTTGAGTAGCTGGCGCACTGGCATCCCAAGGGCCAGAGCCAGGCGAAACACGAAACGCCTGACTGGATGAGCGATCAGCCGTTTTTTGCGGCATCAACCTGTTCAGCGCCAATGCCGTTCATGCGCTGTGCGACCGAGAACACGCGATCCAGCGCCTTAGCGCTCTTGCCGCCAAGCACCTGGATGTCGGAGTCATTGACCAAGCGGGCACCAGTCTTGTCACACAGAGTCAGCGCCACCAGGCGTGCGCGGACGTTTTCGAACTTACCGTCTTTATCAACGAGTGACGCTTCAAATGCATCGCGATCTGTACCAGTCATCGTGCGCACTTGCACCTTGCCACCCCACTCGGGAACATCGACTTCTTCACGAGGCAGGTCGTCACTTTGAAGAATTTGTTCGCGGGTGAGCATTCCAGAATTCAACATATTCAAATCCTTCAGACTTCAGTGATTTCGCCGTCGATCTCGATGGTGACGCTGGCTTGCACGACCGCATCCACCCCGCCTTGCACATTGAACTGGGTGACGTACCCATAGAAGGTCCAGACCGTTGGGGTTGAGTCCGAGAACGTGATCTGAAAGTGCTGGCGGGTGCGCGCAGATCGGTCTGCAATCAAGCCTTGATGCACCGTGTTACCGGGGTCGTAGTGCAAGGTCAAGGACAACTGACCCTCATCTCGCAGGCCCACTCGTTTTTCTTTGGAAGTAGAACCCAGGTTGGTCACATCGATGACCGTGGCCTGACCGCCTGGCCCCTGAAACGACACCACATTGGGGATGGTTTCAAACGCTGTTGCGCCATAACGCGCGATCGCAATGCCTTGCGCGGTGATTGCCGTGCTGCTCATAGTTTCTCCTGAGAGTTTTTGCTTAGGCGCTCAAGCCCAGTGAATCAGGCGGCGCCTGAACGTAAAAGGTGTAGTCAACCGAGACGCGATACGCCAGCGCATCTTCGTCAAACTCGTTAAGGCCCATGCGCACATCAACGATTGCGGTGTCATCCGCAACCAGCGCTTCAAGCACCTGATCCTGCAAGGCCAAGGCTTCGGTGTAGACGGTGGCATACGCATCAACTTGCACGCGGGAGCGGTTCAAGCCTTGTAAGCCATCCAGCGCCATGACGCCCGCAACCTCGATGGGCGTGTAGACGATCAGCGGATACACCGCATCGGCTGGAGCCACAAACGCAAACACGCGACCTTGTGCCAGCGTCGAAATGGATTGATAGAACTGCTTCATGAATCAGCTTTCTGATCACGGCCGTCGCAGTTCATTGGCGGCCTTGTCGATGCGCTGCTTCAAACGCTCCTTCATGGCCTGTGCTGCCTCATGCCGCTTGGCCTCCAACGCGGGGCGAAGGAAAGGCATCGCTGCCATCTTGCGGGTGCCAAATTCAATGAAGCGCCAATACCAGGCGTCCTGAGAGAGGTTCCCCCTCTTGCCTTGCTTGCGGTACTTTTTGCCATGACGTACGGTCACAAAGAATGTCTGACGGTCCTGGCCTGAGAGTTCGCGAATCTGCTTCATGATCACGGACCGTTTCAGCGTGCCAGGTGGCGGCTGATCAGGACCAAGATTCTTTGCAGCCTTGGGCGCACGACGTTTGGCCTCATCACGAACCACCTTGGCACCGGCGTAGACCGATGCCCGTAGACCATTGCGTGCCAGCCGATCGGGCAACTGTTGCAGCGCCTGGTCCAATTCCTTCAAGCCATCAATGTGAACGGTTTCCATCAGCGCTCCAGGAGTTCGGTGGACAGCAGGATCATGCGCTCACGTGCCTCGCCCTCGTTGATCGCCGAGTGAACCTGAAACAGACGACCGCGGTATTCGACTCGAAGTTGCGCAACTTGCTGCGGGTCATCAAACAGGCTTTGAAACCGCACGGTGATTTGATGCGTCAACTCAGAGGACAAGCGACCAGCTATGGCCGCTTCGCGCCCACTCAGTGGTTTGACCTCGGCCCAAACAATCATCAGGTCGCTCCAACTCTGCGAAACGGCACCGTGATCGTCCTTGAGCGTCAGCGGTCGCTGGAATGTCACGCGCTGATTCAACGCGCCAGCGAAGACGCTCATATATAAGCCACCTTGTACGGATCCAACAGCCCATCGACAAACGGCAGTGAGGCAATGCCCGTCCTGGACACTTCCTCACGGTGTGCATACAGGCTTCCCACGCGCAGCTTGATCCAGGACTTGATGCCTTCGGGCACCGCTGCAGCATCTCCGTAGCCAGCATCAAATGTGACGACCACAGAACCAATCTGAGGAAGTACCGTAGGCC
>JALRFN010000026.1 GCA_023268425.1 Burkholderiaceae bacterium
GGGCGCGCGCTTTTCAAACTCAAAGGCGACTTTGCCTTCCTTGGCGTCCCAAACCAAAAAGGCTTTGAAGGCACGGCGGGTGCGGCTGGAGACAAATTTATCCAGCAAATCGGTCTTGCCGGTAACCAAGAGCTTTTGCATTTGCTCCACTGACACCGGCTGCTGCAAGATGATCTTGCCAGACTTGAAGCTGCATGTTGGCTTGGCCTGCGCCTCGGTCGGAACCGCGTGCTCACAAGCGTACTGCGAACCCAATTCAAACACCCGCCCGGCGCAAGCGGGGCAGGTGCCGACCACGGGCTTGTCGCTCAAGTCCACCGCTTCGCCCTCGGCCTTTTTGGCATCTTCACCGAAGTCGAACTCCAACTTCCAGTTGCGCTCGTCTTCGTCAAACACCAGCGCCAACTCAGCCGTGAAGGGCCAACCCGCCTTAGAGCGGAAACCATCCACGGGCCCCATGCGTTTGTGCGCCACAAAGGCCTCGACTTCGTCGGGCTCAAACATGCGCCCTGCGGGCAGTTTAGTGAACGAAAAGCCACAGCCCTCGCCTTGGCCTGCGGCGCCGGTGCAGGCGTAACGGCGGTAGTTTTCTTTGACCACGCCGCCACAATTCGGGCAGGGTGATTGCAGGGTCAGGTAATTGCCCGGAATCGTGTCGCGGTCATAGCCCTTGGCCTTGGCCACGATGTGTTCAGTCATGGCCGCGATCTCGGCCATGAAGGCCTCTCGGCTCATCGCGCCGTGCTCCATTTGCGCCAGCTTTTGCTCCCAGTTGCCTGTCAGGTCAGGGCGTGACAACTCTTCGACGCCCAGCCCACGCAGCAGCGTCATCAACTGAAACGCTTTGGCCGTGGGGATCAACTCGCGGCCTTCGCGCAAGAGGTATTTTTCGTTGAGCAAGCCTTCAATGATGGCCGCCCGCGTCGCCGGTGTGCCCAGGCCTTTTTCGACCATGGCTTCGCGCAAGTCCTCGTCGTCGATCATCTTGCCCGCGCCTTCCATCGCGCCCAGCAGCGTGGCTTCCGAGTAACGCGCAGGGGGGCGCGTCTTCAAGCCCTTGCCCAAGGCGTCGACCACTGAAACGGGCTCGCCTGGCTGCACCGCAACCAAGGTCTTGCCGTCTTCGTCGTCGCTGTCGGCCTCTTTGCCATAAATGGCCAGCCAACCTTCTTTGACCAAGACTTTGCCGTCCGAACGGAAGCGGTGACCCGCCACGTCGCTGTAGCGCGTGGTCACCAGGTATTCCGCTGCGGGATAAAACACCGCCATGAAGCGGCGCACCACCAGGTCATAGAGTTTCTGCTCCGCCTCAGACAAGCCCTTGGGTGCTTGCAGGGTGGGGATGATGGCAAAGTGGTCGCTGACTTTTTTGTTGTCAAACACGCGCGGAATTTTGCGCACATAGCCGTCGGCCAAGGCCTTGGTCGCATGCGGCGCCAGGTGCCGCAAATCGCTGTCGGCCAACACACCAAAGGTCTTGCGCACTTCCTCGACGTAGTCTTCAGGCAAGTGGCGCGAATCGGTACGCGGGTAGGTCAAGACCTTGTGGCGCTCGTACAGGCTTTGCGCCAATTGCAAGGTGGTCTTGGCCGAGAAGCCAAAACGACCATTGGCCTCTCGCTGCAGGGAGGTCAAGTCAAACAAGCCCGGCGAAGACTTGCTCGACGGCTTGCTCTCTTCGGTGACGGTGGCGGTTTGCCCGCGCACCGCATCGACGATGGCTTGAGCCTCGGCCTGACTCCACAGTCGATCGGCTTTTTTTTCCGCGTCGTCGGAGTCTTTTTTGTGCGCAGGGTTGATCCACTTGCCGCTGTATGCACCCGCTTGCGCGGCAAACTCGGCGTGAACCTCCCAATAGTCGCGCGACACAAAACGGCGGATTTGCTCTTCACGCTCCACCACCACGGCCAGGGTCGGGGTTTGCACCCGACCCACCGTGGTCAAAAAGAAACCACCCTCACGCGAGTTGAACGCCGTCAGCGCACGCGTGCCGTTGATGCCCACCAACCAATCGGCCTCCGAGCGGCAACGCGCCGCATCGGCCAAAGGCTGCATTTGTTGGTCTGAGCGCAGTTGTTCAAAACCGTTGCGAATCGCCTCGGCCGTCATGGACTGCAGCCACAGGCGTTGGATGGGTTTGTCGATGGGCTTTTTGCCACCGGCGTACTGCACGATCAAGCGGAAGATCAATTCACCTTCGCGCCCAGCGTCACACGCGTTGATCAAGGCACTGACGTCTTTGCGCTTGACCAGCTTGACCACCGCCGACAGCCGCGTCTTGGACTTGTCGATGGGCTTCAACTCAAAGTGTGGCGGCAAGACCGGCAAGTTGGCAAAACTCCACTTGCCACGCTTGACGTCATAAGCCTCAGGTGCCGCGATCTCGACCAAGTGACCCACCGCAGAGGTCACCACATAGCTGTCGTTTTCGAAGTGGTTGTCGTGTTTTTCAAATGTGCCCGCTGTCGGCGTCAAGGCGCGCACGATGTCTTGCGCGACCGACGGTTTCTCAGCAATGACCAGTGTTTTCATGGGTTCAGTCCCAACATGTCGAATAGAATGCCCTCGCACGTGCGCGCCCGCGCGCGCCCGCATCACTTCACAATACCAAATCTTTTGAGCCTCCCACATGAGCAAGCCAACTGAGGTCAAACCCGCGGACAAAACCAAGGCCCGCAAAACCGAAGTGCGCCTCTCTCCTGTGCATGGCAACGGCGTCTTTGCGCGACGTGATTTGCGCCAAGGCGAAAAGATCATCGAATACAAGGGCGAGCTGATCGATTGGGACGAAGCCTTGCGCCGTCACCCCCACGACCCCAGCCAGCCCAACCACACCTTTTATTTCCACATCGACGACGGCCACGTCATCGATGGTGGGCGCTCAGGCAACAGTGCACGTTGGATCAACCACTCCTGTGCGCCCAACTGCGAAGCCGAGCAAGACGGCCAGCGCGTCTTCATCAAAGCGCTTGAAGACATCGCGGCTGGCCGCGAGTTGTTTTACGACTACGGCTTGATTTTGGATGAGCCCTACACCAAAGCCTTGAAAAAAGACTTTGCCTGCTACTGCGGCAGCAAAACATGTCGCGGCACCATGTTGGCACCCAAAGACAAGCCCAAGAAAGCCAAGAAGCCCAAGTCCAAGGCTTGAGCCCAAGGCCACTCTCGCCCATGTCAGCGTCTGCTTTGCCTCCCTTCTTGCAAGACCTGCATCGCGGTGCTGAACAACTCTGGCTGGCTGCACACCACGACTGGCCAGAGCTGCGCATCGAGGTGTTGCCGGAGACGGACTCCACCAACTCCCAACTGATGCAACGCGCCCGCCATGGCCAGCGCGACACGGTGGTCATGACCACGGCGCACCAAACCGCAGGTCGGGGGCGCCTGGGCCGACAGTGGCAAGACCAACCGGGCCAAACGCTGATGTTTTCGGTGGGCATGCCGCTGACGCGCTCCGATGTCTCAGGCCTCTCCTTGTGCGTGGGTGTGGCCTTGGCCGAGGTGCTGGGGCCGCCTGTGCAACTCAAGTGGCCCAACGACTTGTGGGTCAAGCACCAAGGCCAATGGCGCAAACTCGGTGGCGTTTTGACGGAGATCGCGCACGACGGCCAACACGCTTACGTGGTCGTCGGTGTTGGCATCAACTTGCACAGCCCCCCATCTCTGGACAGCGCGTCGGTCGCCCCCATTGGGCTGAGCGCGTTTGGACACGCGGCCACAGCTGACCAATGTTTGGCCGATTTGGCTGGGGCGGTGTTGCGTGCCTTGCGTGCGTTCATGCGCGATGGCTTTACCCCCTGGGTGCAGCGCTTCAACACGCTGGACGCGTTGGCCAACCAGCCCGTCCAGCTTTCGGATGGCCGACAAGGTACGGCGCGTGGCGTGGCCAGCGATGGCGCTTTGCTGCTGGAAACATCTGACCAACGCCTCAGCATCCACAGCCAGGAAGTGAGCGTTCGCCCATGTTGAAAGTCGTGCTGGGTTTGTTGGTGTGCATCAATGCGGTGTTCTGGTTGTGGTCACAAAACCACCTGGCCGTGCTGGGCTGGCCTGTGCTGGACACACGCTCTGGTGCCGCCAAGGCAGAAGCCCCCATCGACCCGGAACGCATCCGCGTCACGGCACCCGGCGAGCCCGACACCCTGCCCCCCATCGCCACGCAAGGCATCGACACTGCGGCGGCGCCGAGTGATTGGCGCTGCTGGAACATCGGGCCCTACGCCCCCAACGCGCAAAGCCGCTTGCAAGCAGCACTGCCCTTGACCAGCCCAGACCTGCGCTGGCAAGTCGTGGACAGTGTGTTGCCGCAGCGCTGGGTCGTGGTCAGCGAGCGCAGCACCAACGCCCAAAGTCTGAACCAACTGGTGCAACAGGCCAAAGCACAAGGCCTAGACCACCGCACCAGTGAAACCGATGTCTTGCGCGGTCGCTTGATTTTGGGCACCTTCATCAACCGTGATTTGGCCGTCAAGGCCTTGTCCAATTTGTTGGACCAAGGCTGGGGACCGTTGTCGGTCATGCGCGAGCGCCCACCTTTGCCCGCCTTGTTGTTGCAAGCGCACGTGGCCTCAGACGAGGCGCTGTCCAAGGTGCAGCAAGCCTTGGCCCCCATTGCCGCCCTGGGGTTCAGCAAAGCCCAAGTCTTGGCGTGCAACGCACCCAGCCCCATCGACGAAGCCACGACGCCCGCCCAGTCCAGCCCAAGCACACCAAGCACCGCGACGGGCTCAGCACCAGTGAAGCCCTGAGACAGCCCGTGGCGTCCAAACAAAAAGCCGCTGCACATGCAGCGGCTTTTTGTTGGCGAAGCAAGCGCGCCCGAAAGTGCCCAAGTCAGCGGGCACCTCGTCGCTCAAAGCCTCATTTGGCCATCACGCGGACCATCTCCAAGACCTTGTTGGAGTAGCCCCACTCGTTGTCGTACCAGCTCACCACTTTGACGAAGGTGCCGTCCAACATGATGCCGGCCTCGGCGT
>JALRFN010000060.1 GCA_023268425.1 Burkholderiaceae bacterium
GAAATTCATGGTGCCCGCGAAGTTTTCCAACTGCCGCACGTAGACCGACAGCATCAGCCCCATGGCCGCCAGCAAGACCGCGCCCAACCACATCACCGGCAGCGCGGCCAACAGGTGCGCCCACTCGAAATGCACATCAAAGCCCCAGGCGATGGCCAAAAAGACCACCATCTGCAAAAACGAGAGGCTGGCGCCGGCCATGAGCTTGAAGGCCAGCAACCACGACCGGGGCAGTGGCGCGGTCAGCAGCAAACGCATGATGCCCATCTCACGGTCGTAAACCAATGAGAGCGAACTTTGCATGCCGTTGAACAGCGCAATCATGCCCAGCAGCCCAGGCACCATGTAGACCTTGTATTCGATGTAAGTCGTGTAGGGCGGGATGATGGCCACGCCAAAGACGTTGTGGAAGCCCGCCGCAAAAACCAAGAACCACAACAGAGGCCGCACCAGGGCCGAGCCCAAACGCGAGGGTTGGCGCAGAAATTTGCTCACTTCGCGACCGACCACCGCGCGCAATGCGCGCAGACCGTGCTGCGCGCGGCTGACGGAGGGGCGTTTGGGGCTCAGGGCTGTCGTTGACATTGGTTTTCCGGTGCGTCGATGCCGAGGGTGTCCATGTTCTCTTTCGGGTGCAAGACCCCTTCAACTGGGGCGGTGCCCACCACGCCGTCGGCATGCGCCAAGACCATGGGTTGGCGCAGCTGGCCGTTCCAAGCGCGGTAAGACAAGTTGGGGCCTTTGTAGCCCGCCACGCTGAAGTCTTCACGCAAATGCTTGGCTTGTTGTGCGGGGCTGGCGTCGCCATGTTCGCGCAGCAACTCGGCCACGGTCTTGACCGCCAGCCAGGCGGCCCAATCTTGGCTGACCATGTCACGCCCGCTTTGCGTGTGAAAACGTCGGCTCAACTGGGGCCCACCGTTGCGCGGCCATTGCGCATGCCAGGCACTGGCGACCAAGCCGTTGCTGCCCACCACAGGCCGCGCCCATTGGCTGGCGTAGGGCAGGCTGCGCGCGAACTCGCCGTCGCTGTCCAGGACCACGATGACATCGTGATCGCGGTCATTGGTCAGCAAACGGGGGTTGGCCAAGTCGCGCTCTGCGGGGTTGCCCGAGAGTTTGAAGTTTTTGTGTGCGGTGGTCTTGATGCCGTAGCGCTGGGCGGCTCGCGTCCAGGCCGCGTCCAGGGCCGCGTCGTCAGGCAGCGGCCCCTGCAAGACCAGGGCGCGACGCCAGTTGCGCGCGGCCAGGTACTGGGCCAGCGCGTCGGCACGCATGGCCTCGCTGGGCAAGGTGTGAAACAACTGCGCCCCGCAGGCCTTGCCGCGCAGCTTGTCGGCACGCGAGCCCACGTTGAACAACAGCAGCTCTTTGGGTGCCACTTGCGCGGCTTGTGCCACCCAGTCTGCGGGCCAGTCCAACAACACGTGGCGCACGCCTTGTTGCTGCAGCTTGCGCAGGGTGGGCGCGACCTCGCTGGCGCTCGCCACGGCCTCGCTGCGTAGTTGCAGCGACCAACCCGCCCGCTGCAAGCGCCGGGCGCTGTCGTCGATGGCCAGCTTGGCCGCGTCCACCAGCGGGCCTGCGGGGTGGCCCAAATAACGCAGTTCCAAGCGACGGGCTTGTTGGTCTGGGTCGTTGGCTTGGCTGAGCAAGGCCACCGTGGCTTGGCGCACCGCGCCTTCAGCCCAAGTGTTGTTGGCGCCCAAGGCGGTCAATGCCAACAGCGCCCAAGCCAGTTTGGGGAGCGTGCGGCGCATCAAGGCATCACCAAAGGCGTGTGCGGCACGCGACCCGTGGGCACCGAGCGCAAGGCTTTGCCGCGAGCGGTGTCGACCAGCGTCATGTCGTCAGACAAACCATTGGTCACAAACAGCGTTTTGTCATCTGGGCTCAGGGCCACGCCCCAGGGGCGCTTGCCGACCAGCACCGTTTGCAAGACCTTTTTGCTTGCCATGTCGACTTGCGCCACGTGGTTGGCTTGACCCAGCGCCACCCAGGCGGTTTTGCCGCTGTGGCTCAACACGATGCCCACCGGGGTGATGCGGTTTTGCCTGACCCCTTGGATGGCGAAATTCAGTGTTTGTTTGACCTTCAAGGCTTGGGTGTCGATGATGCTCACGCTGGCGCCCAGTTCGTTGGTCACCCACAGTTCATGTGCAGCGGTGTTGAGCAAGAAGCGGCGAGGACGCGCACCCACCGAGATGTCGCGCAAGACCTTGCGCTTGGCCAGGTCGATGACGTGGACCACTTCGTCTTCTTCCGAGGTGACATAGGCCGTCTTGCCGTCGGGCGTGACCAAGACCCCTTCGGGCTCCTCGCCTGTGGCAATTTGGAACAGTTTGGCTTTTTTGCTGCGGCTGTAGGCCGCCATGACCGAGTGGATTTGGTCTGGGTCTTTGGATGCCTTCGCAAGCATGTGCAACCTTCGCCTCAAACCTGACACCCAGTATGAGAGCCGCATCGTAGCACAGCAGATCAGTGACGTGATGAAGGGGTTGTTCCCTGTG
>JALRFN010000092.1 GCA_023268425.1 Burkholderiaceae bacterium
CTCGCGCTGCGCACTGATCACCCTGATGTACCAAGACGAGCAAGACGCGGCCTGCTCCAACACCGAGCACGCGCAAATCGTTGAGGCGATTCGCCAACGCGATGAGGCGCGCGCAGTGGCCTTGATGGGTGACCACCTCCACCACGTCGAAGCCTCCATGGCCTACCCCTCCAACAGCGTGGCGAGCAAAAAGGCGCGCAAGAAAAAAGCCGTTTGAAGAAGACACCATGATTTACGACGCCACCCTCAGCTACCCCCGTGACCTGCGCGGCTATGGTCGCGACGTGCCGCACGCCCAATGGCCTCAGCATGCGCGCATCGCCGTGCAATTTGTGCTGAATTTTGAAGAAGGCGGCGAAAACCACGTTTTGCACGGCGACGCCGGCAGCGAGCAGTTTTTGTCCGAGATGTTCAACCCGGCCAGCTACCCAGCGCGGCACATGAGCATGGACGGCATTTACGAGTACGGTTCACGCGCAGGCGTGTGGCGCTTGCTGCGCGAATTCGAGCAGCGCAAGCTGCCCTTGACGGTATTTGGCGTCGCTTCAGCCTTGCAGCGCAACCCAGAGACCACGGCTGCATTCGTGGCCTTGGGCCATGAAATCGCTTGCCACGGCCTGAAGTGGATTCACTACCAAAACATGCCCATCGAGGAAGAGCGTGCGCACATGGCAGAGGCCATGGCCACCATGACGCGCTTGCTGGGCGAACGGCCCTTGGGTTGGTACACCGGGCGCGACAGCCCCAACACCCACCAACTGGTGGCCGACTTTGGCGGCTTCGCCTACGACGCCGACTATTACGGTGACGACTTGCCGTTTTGGATGAAGCTGCATCGCAGCGACGGCAGCGAAGCCCACCAACTCGTTGTGCCCTACACCCTGGACTGCAACGACATGCGTTTCGCTCTGCCGCAGGGTTACAGCCACGGCGACCCGTTTTTCCAATACCTCAAAGACAGCTTTGATGTGCTGTACGCCGAGGGCGACCCCAATGGACTGAACCGACCCAAGATGATGAGCATCGGCATGCACTGCCGCTTGCTGGGTCGACCCGGTCGCATGTTGGCGCTGCAGCGCTTTTTGGACCACATCCAAGACCACGCGCACGTCTGGGTCGCCACACGCCTGGACATTGCACGCCACTGGGCACACACCCATCCCTTGCCCGCAGGTGGCGCCGCATGAACTTCGCAGACTTCAACCAAGCCCCCGCCGCACAGGCCATGCAAGCCTTGGACGGTTTGTATGAGCACAACCCTTGGATCGTCGAACGCGCCATCGCGCTGCGGCCGTTTGCCTCGCCAGCGGCGCTCAAACGCGCCATGGTGGAAATTTTGGACCACGCGGGTCGCGAAGCCAAAGTGGACTTGATCCGCGCGCACCCCGAGTTGGCCGGCAAAGCCATGGTGGACAACAGTTTGACCGCAGAAAGCTCCAACGAGCAGTCCAAAGCCGGCCTGACCCAGTGCACGCCCCAAGAGTTTGCGCACATCCAGCAACTCAACGCCGACTACAACGCGCGCTTCGGCTGGCCATTCATCTTGGCTGTGCGTGGCCCGCGTGGACTGGGCCTGAACAAAGCGCAAATCATCGCGGCCTTTGAGCGCCGCTTGCGCGACCCGATTGAAGTCGAGTTGGAAGAGTGCGTGCGCAACATCCACCGCATCGCCGAGATCCGCCTGCAAGACAAGTTGGACTTGAGCAGTCCAAAAGGCGAGCAAGTCTGGGACTGGTGCGAACAACTGGCTCAGCACAGCGAAAGCGAAGACGGCCTGACCGTGACCTACTTGAGCGATGCCCACCGCGCTTGCGCGCAGCGCATCAGCCACTGGATGCACGCTTGCGGCTTCGACGAGGTCGAAATCGACGCGGTCGGCAACGTCGTCGCTCGCTACTTTGGCCAAGACCGCGAGGCCCCCGCCCTGCTCACAGGCAGCCACTACGACACCGTGCGCCACGGGGGCAAATACGATGGACGCTTGGGCATCTTTGTGCCCATGGCCGTGGTCAAAGACTTGCACCAACGCGGCCAGCGCCCGCCGCGCACCCTGGAGGTGGTCGCCTTCGCAGAGGAAGAAGGTCAACGCTACGCCGCCACTTTCTTGGGCTCGGGCGCTTTGGTTGGTGACTTTCAGTCCGCGTGGCTGGACCAACGCGACGCGGCCGGCGTGTCCATGCGCGAAGCCATGCAAAACGCGGGCTTGTGCATCGACGACATCGCCCAACTCAAACGCGACGCACACCGTTACCTGGGCTTTGTCGAAGTGCACATCGAGCAAGGTCCGGTGCTCAACCACCGCCAGTTACCGCTGGGCGTGGTCAGCAGCATCAATGGCAGCGCGCGTTTTCACGGCCTCGCCCATGGCATGGCCAGCCACGCGGGCACCACGCCCATGGGCCAACGCGTCGATGCGGCAGCCGCCGTGGCTGAGTTCATGCTGGCCGCAGAAGCACGCGCCACACAAGACGGCGACAGCGTCGCCACCGTCGGGGTCTTGCAAGTGCCCCATGGCGCCATCAACGTCGTACCCGGGCGCTGCGAATTCAGCCTCGATGTTCGGGCGCCCGACAACGCCCAACGAGACGCCGTGATCCAGGACCTGCATCAACAGCTCCAGGCCATCGCCACGCGCCGAGGCGTGCACATCGAGCTGCACGAAGCCATGCGTGCCTCCGCCGCGCCCAGCGATGCGCGCTTGCGCCAAGCCTGGGAACAAGCTGTCGACGCTTTGGGCCTGCCCGTGTTTGCCCTGCCCAGCGGCGCCGGGCATGACGCGATGAAACTGCACGAGGTCATGCCGCAGGCCATGCTGTTTGTGCGCGGTGAAAACCACGGCATCAGCCACAACCCCTTGGAGTCGACCTCCAGCGACGACATGGAGCTGGCGGTGCAAGCCTTTGCCCACTTGCTCGCTCACCTTTGATCCACCCTCCAACCCTAGCCACAGCCATGCAAACACCAGACATCTACGCCGCCATCGATCAATGGGTGGACCAACACTTCGATCAACAAACCACCTTCCTCAAGGCTTTGGTGGCCGTGCCCACCGACACGCCGCCGGGCAACAACACGCCACACGCGCTGCGCACAGCCGCGTTGCTGGCCGACATGGGTTTTCAAGCGCGGCACTTTGAAGTGCCCGAAGACGAGGTGCGCGCCGCTGGTCTGGAGAGCATCACCAACCTGATCGTGCGACACGACTTCCAAGACGGTGGCCCCACCATTGCGCTGAACGCGCACGGCGACGTGGTGCCGCCCGGCGAGGGCTGGACACATGACCCCTACGGCGGCGAGATCGTCGACGGCAAGATGTATGGCCGCGCCACCGCCGTCAGCAAGTGCGACTTTTCAACCTTCACTTTCGCCCTGCGTGCCCTGCGCTCGCTGGTCAAGCACCACCAAGTGGCGATGAAGGGTGCGGTCGAATTGCACTTCACTTATGACGAAGAATTTGGCGGCGAAGTCGGCCCTGGCTATTTGCTCAAGCACGCCCACACGCGACCCGATTTGATGATTGCCGCAGGCTTCAGCTACCAAGTGGTGACCGCACACAACGGCTGCTTGCAAATGGAAGTCACGGTACACGGCAACATGGCCCACGCGGCCATTCCCGAAAGCGGCATCGACGCCATGCAAGGCGCTGTGCACCTGCTCAACGCCTTGTACGCCACCAACGCGGTCAACCAAACCATCACCTCGCAGGTTGAAGGCATCAACCACCCCTACCTCAACGTCGGCTGGATTCAAGGCGGCACCAACACCAATGTGGTGCCTGGCAAGGTGGTGTTCAAACTCGACCGCCGCATGATCCCCGAAGAAGACCCCACGCAAGTCGAAGCCGAACTGCGCCGCGTCATGGACGAGGCCGTGGCCAGCTTCAATGTCGGGCGCAACGATGCGGGCATCCGCATCGACGTCAAGCGCATCTTGCTCGCGCGCGCCATGCAACCACTGCCCGGCAACCAAGCGTTGGTGCAAGCGCTGCAACAACACGGAGAGGCGGTTTTTGGTGAGCCCATCCCCGCGCTGGGCACGCCGCTGTACACCGACGTGCGCTTGTATGTGGAACGCGGCATTCCTGGCGTTATCTACGGCGCTGGCCCACGCACGGTCTTGGAAAGCCACGCCAAACGCGCGGACGAACGCATCGACCTTGAAGACCTGCGCCGCGCCACCAAGGTGGTCGCACGCACGCTGCTGGACTTGTTGCGCGCGTGATGCCCCCAAGCCACTGACGTCAGCCCGCCGCCCTATGATGTGCGCTGCATGACCCCGCGACGATGTGCATCGGGCGGGGTTGTTTGATTTGGAGACCCACCATGAGCACCGACAAAAAAGCCTTAGAAGAAGCCGCCCTCGAATACCACCGCTTGCCCAGTCGCGGCAAGATTTCGGTCACGCCAACCAAGCCGCTGACCAACCAACGCGATTTGTCCTTGGCCTACTCCCCCGGTGTGGCCTACCCTTGCTTGGCGATTCAAGCCGACCCGAACTTGGCCGCCGAGTACACCTCGCGCGGCAACTTGGTCGGCGTGGTGACCAACGGCACCGCCGTGCTGGGCCTGGGCAACATCGGCCCGCTGGCGGGCAAGCCCGTCATGGAAGGCAAGGGCTGTTTGTTCAAGAAGTTCGCCGACATTGATGTCTTTGACATCGAGCTGGCCGAAACCGACCCCGACAAATTGGTCGACATCATTGCGGCTCTGGAGCCGACGCTGGGTGGCATCAACCTCGAAGACATCAAGGCACCCGAGTGCTTTTACATCGAGCGCAAGCTGCGCGAGAGGCTGCAGATTCCGGTCTTTCATGATGACCAGCATGGCACCGCGATCATCTCGATGAAACACTGAAATTTACCAGGTACACCTGTGGTTGATTTTTTAGCGGCGCTACGGAAGATCCATAAGAAAATAAGACCTAAACCGATTGACCATGCGAGGGTCTCTACGTGCCATGTCCAGAACCCACTGTCCGCA
>JALRFN010000012.1 GCA_023268425.1 Burkholderiaceae bacterium
GGATAACGTGGCTCAGTTTTGGAGTGGAATCACCTCATTTGTGGGTAAAGTTTGGATTGGAATCAACAAGCAAACCGGCTGGATTGCACCCGATGATGGTTTGTTGGTGCTGGACTTGAATGGTGATGGTTTGATCAACGACGGCGCTGAATTGTTTGGATCAGGCACCGCGATGTTGGACGAGGGCGGCGTTGCGCAAGATGGCTTTGAGGCCTTGGCGCAATATGACGGCAATGGAGATGGTCTGATCGACTGGCGCGATGACATTTTCGACGCCTTGCAAATTTGGACTGACCGCAACACCGATGGCCTGACCGACACGGGTGAATTGCGGCATTTGCGCGACTTGGGTATTGAGTCGATTCGGCTTGACGCCGTCGCGTCGAGCGACGAGGACAAGGGCAACCTTTTGAGTTTGCAAAGCACATTCACCACCACAGATGGCATCAGCCACATCTTGGCAGATGTGTCGTTTGCGACGCTGCCGCACGCACCTGATTCAGACTGGGGTCACGCGCCGATTTGATGGGCGCTGGCTTGCTTGGGTGCGCGGCTGTTGCTGTTGTTGCCTTCAACCACCGTTTTCAGCAAACGCATGAATTGCGCTTGCTGGTGTGGTTTCAGGGGGGCGAGGATGCGCGCTTGGGCCGCCTGCATGTGTGGCTGCGCACTTGCGATCAGCGCTCGCCCTTCGGCTGTTGGCTTGAGCAAGCGCACACGCTTGTCATGTGCTGAGGGTTCCCGGGTGCACCAGCCTCGGCGCTCCATGCGGTCCAATACCGTGCCCAGTGTGGAGGTGTCTAGCCCCAGTTGTGCGGCGATGCTGCGTTGGTCCAAACCGGGGTGGTTGCAAATGATTTGCATGGTGCCGTACTGAACGGGCGTGAGTTCCAGGCCATCGGTCTCTTGTAGGAACAAGGCCACAGCGATTTGTTGCAAGCGTCGAATCCAATAACCCGGTTGATCTTCGATGCGCGTGGTGTGAGCGGTTTTGGGCATGTCGGTGTGCGGGAAGGTCCTGACTTGGCTTCGCTTGCTTGGGAGCTATACTGTAATCGTCAGTGTACTGAATATATCTGGCGTTTGGCGCACCAGTGCCAGGAGCGTCGCCGCAAAAAAAGAGGCAAACATGGAAGATTTGGGCCGGCTGGAAGATTTGCCGCAGAGCTATCGCGATGCGCTCAGCGCTTTGAACTTGGTGCCTTTGTGGCCGTCCTTGCGCTCGGTGTTGCCACCAAAGGTGCCCGCGCGCAAAACGCAAGCCACGCATTGGCCTTATGCCAGCGTGCGGCCACTGCTGATGCAGGCCGGTGAATTGACGCCCATGGAAAAGGCCGAGCGCCGCGTCTTGGTGTTGGCGAACCCCGGGCATGGTTTGGAAAAAATGCAAGCGAGTGCGGCCATGTATCTGGGCATGCAGTTGTTGCTGCCTGGCGAGTGGGCGCCCTCACACCGTCACACGCCCAACGCGGTGCGCATGGTCGTCGAAGGCGAGGGCGCCTGGACAACCGTCGATGGTGAAAAGTGTCCCATGGAGCGGGGTGATTTGATTTTGACGCCCACAGGGCTGTGGCATGAACACGGCCACGACGGCGACGAAGCCGTGGTTTGGTTGGACGTGTTGGACTTGCCCTTGGTCTATTACATGGAAGCCAGCTATGTGTTGCCGGGCGAGCGACAGGCGACCCAGCCCGGGCGCGGCGATCGTGCTTACGCGCGAGGCGGCTTGTTGCCGACGCCGGTTTTTGAGCGCAGCAGCAAGGCCTACCCCATGCTGCGCTACCCCTGGGCGAATGCCCGTGAGGCATTGCAAAGCTTGGCGGCAGATCGCCCGGACTTGGAGGCGGTGCAAATCACCTATGCCAACCCCGAGACAGGTGAAGATGCCGAAAACATCTTGGGTTTTTGTGCCTTGATGCTGCGACCCGGACAGACCTTGTCTCTGCCGGCGCGTTCAGTGGCGCAGGTGTTTCACGTCATTGAAGGTGGTGTTTCGCTCGCCGTTGAACAGCACGCTTTTGAGCTGCAAGTGGCAGACACGGCGTGTACCCCTGGCTACACTGCCGTCGTTTTGCGCAATGCTTCAGCGGATGAAGCCGCGTTTGTGTTCATGGCCGATGAGGCGCCACTGCACCGCAAGTTGGGTGTGTACGAGCTGCGTTGAAGGGCTTGGGTTTTGTTTGTTTATCGAGACGTTGAAGGATGACACCGTGAGCGATTATTTATTTGATCCCCCCGCGATTCAGTCGCTGGCTGTGCGTGGTGAAGCCAAGCGCTTCCCCATCCACCGTTTGTTTTTTGTCGGTCGCAACTATTTGGCCCACGCCGAAGAGATGGGCAACCCCATCGACAAAGCCACCATGCGCCCCTTTTATTTCACCAAAACGCCACAGGCCTTGACGCCCTCGGGCGCGACGGTCCCGTACCCGCCGGGTACGAAAAACTTCCATTACGAGATGGAGTTGGTTGTGGCCATTGGCAAGCCGGGGTTTCGCATTCCAGCAGCCAACGCCCACGAGCACATTTACGGCTACGCCGCAGGCTTGGACATGACGCGTCGTGACCTGCAATTGGTGGCGCGTGAGCAAGGCCGCCCTTGGGATTTGGGCAAAGACGTGGAGCACTCGGCAGTGTGTACAGACATCATGCCCATGCCGGGCCAAGTCCTGTCGGACGCCGACATTTCATTGGCGGTGAACGGCGTCACCAAGCAACACTCCAACGTCAGCAAGCTGATTTGGGACATCCGTGAAATCATTGAAGACTTGTCGGAGTTTTATCACCTCCAGGCCGGTGATTTGATTTACACCGGCACGCCTGAGGGCGTGGGTCCGGTCGTGGCTGGCGATCAGATCACCGGGCAGGTGCAAGGTGTGGGTGAGATCGCCTTGACGCTTGGCCCCGCTGAATGAGTGTGACCCCATGAGCGAGATGCAGCTTTACACGTTTTTCCGCAGCGGCACGGCGCACCGTGTGCGCATTTCCCTCAACCTCAAGGGCTTGCAGGCTGAACACATTCCCGTGAATTTGGCGGTTGACGCGCAGTTGGAGCCCGCTTATGCGGAGGTCAATCCGCAAAAATTGGTGCCGACACTGAACGTCGGAGACCACCGTCTGATCCAGTCACCCGCCATTTTGGAGTGGCTGGACGAGACTTACCCAGAGCCTGCATTGCTGCCGCGCGACACGTGGGCACGGGCAAGGGTGCGTGCTTTGGCAGCGATGGTGGGTTGCGATGTGCACCCCATCAACAACCGGCGCATCTTGCAATACCTGCGCAAGCAATTCGGCGCCGATGAGGCGGCGGTCAATGCCTGGTGCGGACGTTGGATTGCCGATGGTTTTGACGCCTACGAGGCGCTGCTCGCGGAGGATGAGCACCGCGGTGGCTTCAGCTTTGGCGGCGCACCCAGCATGGCAGACCTCTACTTGATTCCTCAAGTGGAAAGCGCGCGGCGTTTTCAGGTTGACTTGACGCGTTGGCCATTGATCAGTGAAGTCGAGCAACGCTGCATGGCCTTGCCTGCGTTTGCCGATGCGGCGCCCATGCGCCAACCCGACGCACCCAAGTGAACCTCACTTTGATTCGTTCGGAGCCATGCAAAAGGCCGTCGCAAAGCGACGGCCTTTTGCATTCCATAGCCGCAACTGGCTTCAGCCTGCGGCGATGCCGATGCCTTTGAACTCGCCGCTGGCAATGCGCTCTTGCCATTGCGCGGGGCCCGTGATGTGGGCGCTGGTGCCGCCGGCGTCCACCGCAACCGTGACCGGCATGTCCACCACGTCGAACTCGTAAATCGCTTCCATGCCCAGGTCTTCAAAGGCCAAGACCTTGGCGCCTTGGATGGCTTTGGACACCAGGTAGGCAGCACCGCCAACCGCCATCAGGTAGGCCGACTGGTGCTGCTTGATCGCTTCGATGGCGACGGGGCCACGCTCGGCCTTACCGACCATGGCGATCAAGCCGGTTTGCGACAACATCATGTCGGTGAACTTGTCCATGCGGGTCGACGTGGTCGGGCCGGCTGGGCCCACCACCTCGTCGCCCACCGGGTCCACCGGGCCCACGTAGT
>JALRFN010000323.1 GCA_023268425.1 Burkholderiaceae bacterium
AAGCATTATTTTGCATATTCGAGACCCAAGGCTTTGCGTACGGTTTCGCGCAACAGGCCAAACGTCTCCGACAGGTCTTGGTTGCTGGTGTTCACCCGATACTGGGCCTTGGCGTAAAAGGGTTCGCGGGTGCGCAAAATGGCTTTGAGGTCATCCATGGCCTCGCTGTTGCCGGCCATGGGGCGCATGTCACCTTGCGCTTGCACCCGCCCCATGTGGTCTTCCGGGTCGGCCTGCAACCACACCGTGCAGCAGTGGCTGAGCAGTTGGTTGAAAGTGGCCGGATCAGAGACCAATCCACCCGGCGTCGCGATCACCGCCTCTGGGTAGATTTGGATGGTTTCTTCCAGTGCACGGCGCTCGTACCGGCGGTAGGCATTCATGCCGTACAAGGCCTGCAGCTCAGGCACCGTACAGCCAGCAAACTTCTCGATCTCGCCGGACAACTCCACAAAAGAAAAGCCCAAATCTTCAGCCAACATTTGGCCCAAAGTGGACTTGCCCGCGCCGCGCAAGCCCACCAGCGCGATGCACGACGACACCGCCGAGCGGTCTTGCCCGGTACCCAGCGCTTCGCCAATCGCGACGCGCGCGCGGCGCAGAGCCGCTTCGTCTTGTCCCTCTAACATTTCACGGATCAGCAGCCACTCAGGTGAAGACGTGCTCACGTCGCCGAGCAACTCCGCCATGGAGCACTGCAAGGCCATGGCGACTTGGTGCAAGACCAAGACCGACACATTGCCCTCGCCGTATTCCAAATTGGCCAAGTGGCGCTCCGACACATCAGCCGCCAGCGAGACCGCCTTGCGCGTCATGCCGCGGCGGGCCCGCAAGGCCTTGACGCGCTCACCCAATAAGGCCAGAAAGCTTTCCCGCCCCTCAAGCTCCAAGCCCGGGGTTTTCCCTAATTTATGCAATATATTGCTTGACATGGCCATCTGCTGTTTCTACATTTCGAACACGCACAATAATGCATATTGCATCCCGACACAAGCCCCAAAACCAGTCCCGTGCGCTGAAACGCCTCCTCAAAGCTTGAACCTGAGGCGCTCAGCGCCAACCCCACCGAGAAGGCCAATCACCCGTGAGCTCCACTGTTCTTCCCAATTTCGTCAGCGGCCAATGGCAACGCGGCAGCGGCGACGGCACCCCTTTGTTTGACCCCGTGCGCGGCGATGAGCTGGTGCGCGTGGACGCCACCGGCCTGGATTTGCCGGCGGCGTTCGCCTTCGCGCGCGATGTCGGCGGTGCTGCGCTGCGTGCCATGAGCTACGCGCAGCGTGCCGCCGCTTTGGGCGAGGTGGTCAAGGTCTTGCAGGCCAATCGCGAGGCCTACTACGAGATCTCCACCGCCAACAGCGGCACGGTGAAAAACGACACGGCGATGGACGTCGACGGCGGCATCTTCACGCTGGGCCTCTACGCCAAGCTGGGCGCAGGCTTGGGCGATCGGCACTTTTTGCTGGACGGCGACTTGGCACGCCTGGGCAAAGACCCGCTGTTCCAGTCGCAGCACATCTTGAGCCCACGCCGGGGCGTGGCGCTGTTCATCAACGCCTTCAACTTCCCGTCTTGGGGCCTGTGGGAAAAGGCGGCGCCTGCGCTGCTCTCAGGCATGCCCATCATCGTCAAGCCGGCCACGGCCACCGCTTGGCTGACCCAACGCATGGTCGAAGACGTGGTCAAAGCCGGTGTGCTGCCCGAGGGCGCACTGTCGGTGATCTGCGGCTCCAACGCGGGCTTGCTGGAACAGCTGCAGCCCTTTGATGTGGTGTCGTTCACGGGCTCGGCGGCGACCGCAGCCCTGGTGCGCAGCCACCCCACGGTGGTGCGCCACAGCGTGCGCACCAACATCGAAGCCGACTCGGTCAACAGCGCTTTGCTGTTGCCAGGTCACGAGGCCGACAGCGGCGCCTTTGACCTGCTGGTGAAAGAAGTCGCGCGTGAGATGACCATCAAGTCAGGGCAAAAGTGCACGGCCATTCGGCGCATCTTTGTGCCCCAAGCGGTTTACGACGCAGCGGCCCAAGCCATTGGCACGCGTTTGGCCAAAACCACCGTGGGCGACCCGCGCAATGAAACTGTGCGCATGGGCGCTGTGGTCTCGCGCGCGCAAAAGCAACACGTCATTCAGGGCGTGGCCGAGCTGCGCAGCGCCGCGCACGTGCTGTTTGACGGCACTGCATCGTCTTTGATTGACGCCGATGCCGACTCGTGCTGCGTCACCCCCACCTTGCTGGGCGCGCACGACGCCTCGGCCCCAGTCTTGCACGACGTGGAGGTCTTTGGCCCCGTGGCCACCTTGATGCCTTACACCGATTTGGCTCAAGCGCAGGCCTTGATTCGGCGCGGTCAAGGCTCGTTGGTCGCTTCGGTTTATGGCGAAGATCCGGCTGCGCTGGCCGCCGCCGCGCTTGAATTGGCACCCAGCCACGGCCGTGTGCATGTGCTCAGCCCCGATGTGGCCACGATGAACACGGGCCACGGCAACGTCATGCCCCAATCGCTGCACGGCGGCCCAGGCCGCGCCGGCGGCGGCGAAGAACTGGGCGGCTTGCGCGCCTTGAACTTCTATCATCAACGCAGCGCCGTTCAAGCGGCGACCCCAGTGCTCACGGCCATGGGCTGAGGCACGACGAACCCACAAGCACATCCACACGCATACCGGAGACAACCATGAGCAGCATCCAAGACTTGGGCGAACAGTTCAACTTTGCCCAGCACCTGATCGACGCCAATCGTGAGCGCGGCGACAAAGCCGCCTACATCGACGAGGTCGAAACCCTCTGCTACGGCGAACTGAGCCAGCGCATCCAACGCACCGCCGCCGGCCTGCTGGCCGCAGGCCTGCGCCGCGAGGAGCGCGTCTTGCTGTGCATGAACGACAGCACCGATTGGCCGGTGGCGTTTTTGGGCTGCTTGTACGCGGGCCTGGTGCCCGTGGCCATCAACACCTTGCTGCCTGCAGCCGACATCGCCTACATGATCAGCAACAGCCGCGCGCAAGCGGTGATGACCTCAGGCGGCCTCGCCGGGGTGTTGCACGACGCGATGCAACTGGCCCAGGGCCACAGCGAGGTGCGCCACACCTGGATCAGCCGGCCCGAAGCCGACTTGGCCCCTGGAACCAGTGACTTCGCCGCTTTGCTCAACCACACCGAGGCCTTGGCGACCTGTGCCGACACCCACCCCGACGCCCCGGGCTTTTGGCTGTATTCCTCGGGCTCGACCGGCAAACCCAAAGGCACGGTCCACAGCCACGGCAACCTGATGCACACCGCTGAGCTCTACGGCCAGAACATCTTGAAACTGCACGAAAGCGATGTGTGTTTCTCAGCGGCCAAATTTTTCTTCGCCTATGGCCTGGGCAACAGCTTGAGCTTCCCCCTGAGCGTGGGCGCCACCGTCGTGCTCAACGGCGGTCGCCCCACGCCCGAGGCGGTGTTCAAGCGCTGGGTCGAGCACCAAGTCACGGTGTTTTTTGGCGCCCCGACGGGTTACGCGGGCATGTTGGCCGACCCCAAGTTGCCGGCCAAAACTGACGTGGCTCTGCGCATGTGTTCGTCCGCAGGTGAAGCCTTGCCGCGCGAGTTGGGCGAGCGCTTCAAAGCCCACTTTGGCTGCGACATCGTTGATGGCATCGGTTCCACCGAGATGCTGCACATCTTCCTGAGCAACCTGCCGGGTGACGTGCGTTACGGCACCACCGGCTTCCCCGTGCCTGGTTATGAAATCGAGCTGCGCGACGACCAGGGTCAAGCCGTGGCCGATGGCGAAATCGGCGACCTGTACATCCAGGGCCCTTCCAGCGCCTTGATGTACTGGAACAACCGCGCCAAATCGCGTGACACCTTCCGGGGCGCCTGGACCAAAAGCGGCGACAAATACCAACGCAACGCCGATGGCACCTACACCTACGCCGGCCGCAGCGACGACATGCTCAAAGTCTCTGGCCAATACGTTTCGCCATTCGAGGTCGAGGCCACCTTGATTGAACACGCGTCGGTCTTGGAAGCCGCCGTGATTGGCGTCAACGACGAGCAAGGCCTGACCCGCGTCAAGGCCTTTGTGGTGTGCAAAGACGGCCAAACGGTTTCGGTGGAGGAACTGCAAGCCTTTGTCAAAAGCCGCTTGACGCCCTTCAAGTACCCACGCGCCATTGAATTCGTTGCCGAGTTGCCCAAAACCGCCACCGGCAAGATTCAGCGCTTCCGACTGCGCGAGGCCGAAAACAAGTGAGCGTCGACGCCGCGGGTCCCCGCCTGCAGCGCGTCAGCGCGCTGGGGCGCGATTGGGACATCGAACTGAGTTGGTCGGGCGCGCCTGAGACCGAGCGCACGTTGGTCTTGTTGCACGAGGGCCTGGGCTCGGTGGCGATGTGGAAAGACTTTCCCCAAGCCCTGGCCGACGCGACCGCGAGCCGCGTGTTGACCTACTCGCGCCCCGGCTACGGTCAATCCACGCCACGCGGGTCTGAGGAACACTGGTCACCACGCTTCATGCACGAGCAGGCGCTGGCGCTGTTGCCCGCGCTGCTCGATGCCTTGGGTCTGCGGCAACCCGTGCACTTGGTCGGCCACAGCGATGGTGGCTCGATCGCCCTGTTGGCGGCGGCGCACCACCCCGAGCGTGTGGCCTCGTGTGTGGTGATGGCGCCGCACACACACGTCGAAGACATCTCGGTGGCCAGCATCGCGCAGGCGCGCCTGGCCTACCAAGCCGACAACAGCAAACTGCGCCAAAGCCTGGCCCGCTACCACGCCAATGTGGACTCGGCTTTTTATGGCTGGAACGACGTTTGGCTCAGCCCCGCGTTTCGAGACTGGAACATCGAAGCCGAGACCGCTGGCATCAGTTGTCCCTTGATGGCCATCCAAGGGCTCAACGACGAATACGGCACGCTGGAACAAATTCGCGGCATTCAGCGCCGCAGCCCTCACGCACAACGGGTCGAATTGCCCAACTGCGGCCACAGTCCGCACCGCGACCAACCGCAGGCGTTGTTGGCCGCTGTGGCCGCGTTTGCTGCGGCCTGAAGCGGGATCAAGATTCGATCACCAGTCCGTCGCGCACCAAAAAGCTGATGGTGTGCACGTCCAACACGCGGCGTTCAGCGTCCAACATCCGCATTTGCACCACGTAGTTGCCGTCATCTCGGCCATCACCGGCGGGCTCTTGGTAGTCGGCATGCCAGGCACCAAACGGCAAGCCCTCGCGACTGACGCGGTACTCCACCGCATCGACTTCGGCCTGCAAAGCGGCCGACCATTCGGCCTCGCCCTGGAGGCAGTGCGAGCGGGCCCCAAAAGTGTGCTCGCCCCGCGCCGCAGTCACCAACATGGTTTGGTGATCCAAGACCCGTCCCGTGGCGCTGGCCTTGTAGACATCGATGGCGTGCACCTCGCCTGCCGTGCGCCAGGCGTCCGCGCATACGCGTACAAAAGTATGCGTGCTGTCTTTGACCAAAGCGAAAGCGCGAAAGTACTCCCCGTCGACGTAAACGTGCAGCGTCTCGTCGACGCCTGCAGGCGCGTGGCTCAAGGTCACATCGGTGTCGCGAAAGCCCAGCGCATCGCTCGGCTCATGCGCTTGGTGTGGGCTTTGATCCAGCATTTCGCCCCACTGAACGGCTGGCAAAACCGCGCTTGAAACCTTGCTGAGAACGGACATGGTGCACTCCTGGTGTTGCAATTTGCGGTGGCTTTGCACACCGCATGGGGGCGAAGCTTAGCCAGCTCGCTTGTAAGAGGCAAACGCATCGGAAAACCCGGTCAAAGAAGACTAAGTCATTGATTCAAATGGATTTTCCAAAATCAAAAGGCACTCGGTGTTTACAAAAGATCACCCAAACCCAGCCTCAGCAGCCCCCGCGAGCCGGGCCGCCATACGATTACTTGAAATGTTTTACTTTTTGTTACGCAGTTGGACCGCTTTGACGGCCAATGGGCACCCGGTTCACCGCCGCAGACCCGCCCCTTGTGGCGCCAGACGGCCCCAAATTGCGTTGAGGGGCGGAGGTTGCCGCGACAGGCCGCGACGGGTTCAGGCCGCGCGGCGCCGCGCCATTTCGGCCACCAACTCGCGGGCCAGCGTCAACTTGCTGGCCTCGGGCAGTTCCATGCTGCCCTGGGCGTCGACCAGCAACAAGCGGTTGTGGTCGTGGCCAAAGGTGTCGGGGCCAATGTTGCCAACCAACAATGGCACGCCTTTGCGCTGGCGTTTTTCTTGCGCGTGCTTGAGCAAGTCGTGGCTTTCTGCGGCAAAGCCCACGCAGTAGAGCGCACCCGACTCGGCCCGCTCGGATTGCGCGATGGTGGCCAAGATGTCGGGGTTTTCAACAAAGCGCAGTGCGGGCGTGTCGCCGCTGCCGTCTTTTTTGATTTTGCGCTCGGACTCACCGTCCACCCGCCAATCGGCCACTGCGGCACAGGCCACGAAATAGTCGGCTTGATCGGCGTGGCTTTGCACCGCAGCCAGCATCTCGCGGGCGCTGCGCACGTCCACGCGCTGAACGTGGCGCGGCGTTTTCAAGGCCACGGGGCCGCTGACCAGGGTGACCTCGGCGCCCGCTTCAGCGGCCGCTTGCGCGATGGCAAAGCCCATCTTGCCGCTGGAGCGGTTGGTGATGCCGCGCACGGGGTCAATCGCTTCATAGGTGGGCCCCGCGGTGATCAAAACACGCTGGCCGCGCATGGACTGGGGCTGAAAAAAGGCGACGACGTCGGCCAAGATGTCTTCGGGTTCGAGCATGCGCCCGTCGCCCACTTCGCCGCAGGCCTGCTCGCCCTGCCCCACGTCCAGCACGTGCGCGCCATCGGCGCGCAACTGTGCGACGTTGCGTTGCGTGGCCGGGTGTTGCCACATTTCGCGATTCATTGCCGGAGCGATGATCAAGGGGACGCGCGCCAGTGGCCGAGCCAGGCACAACAAGGCGAGCAAATCGTCCGCGCGACCGTGCAGCAAACGCGCCATGAAGTCGGCGCTGGCCGGCGCAATCAAGATGGCGTCGGCTTCACGGCTGAGGTTGATGTGCGGCATGTTGTTGCTGCCGTCCGCCGCCGCGCGGTCTTCCCAGGGGTCCACGTAAACCGGCCGATTGGACAGCGCTTGCATGGTGGTGGGGGTGATGAAGTGGGTCGCGCCCTCGGTCATGACCACCTGCACACTGGCCCCCGCTTTGACCAGCGCGCGGCACAATTCGGCAGCCTTGTAGCAGGCGATGCCGCCGCTCAAGCCCAAGACCAGGTGCTTGCCCGCCAACTCCAATGTGCTCATGGTTTCACCCCGTTTTCAACAACGCTGGGAATGTATCGCATCGCCAATCTCACGCCAGGGACGAGCGGCCAGCGCGAAACACGCACAAAGCCAGCTTGAGGGCATCAGGCGTCGACGCTGGGCTTTTATAATTCGAATTTCCACCAGCTGCGAGCGCACCGACGCTCGCCCCTGAAATGACGAAATTCGTGTTTGTTACCGGCGGCGTGGTGTCCTCTTTGGGCAAAGGTATCGCCTCCGCGTCTCTGGCCGCGCTGCTCGAATCGCGCGGCCTCAAAGTCACCCTGATCAAGCTGGACCCCTACCTTAACGTGGATCCGGGCACCATGTCGCCCTTCCAACATGGCGAGGTGTTTGTCACCGACGACGGGGCCGAAACCGATCTGGATCTGGGCCACTATGAGCGTTTCATCGAAACGCGCATGCGCAAGGCCAACAACTTCACCACCGGCCAAATCTACAAGTCGGTGCTGGAGAAAGAACGCCGCGGCGATTACCTGGGCAAGACCGTGCAGGTCATCCCCCACGTCACCAACGAAATCCAGGACTTCGTCAAGCGCGGTGCCGGTT
>JALRFN010000171.1 GCA_023268425.1 Burkholderiaceae bacterium
ATCAAAAGTTCCAGTTCGAGCGCCACGGCTACTTTGTGGCCGATCGAGAAGATCACGCCGCAAATGGCCGCGTGGTCTTCAACCGCGTGACAGGGTTGAAAGACAGCTGGGGCAAATAGGCCCAGCACGTCTAGCGGAGACGTGGCCCCACCAGACCTCGCTTGTTGAGGTTTCGGGTGGCGCTGCGCAGGGGTTTCGTGCACGCGCAAAACCCGCGCTCACGAAAAGATTGACTTCCTTACAAATCCGGTTGCTTTTGTAAAACCGTTTTACCTGCGCCCGAGTAGGCTTACTCGACACCTGCCCGCCCCCCTGGGCAGTTGACCTCTGCGTTGCACCACAACTGACGACCCGGTGGACGTCGGCTGTATCGATGAGCGTGCGAGTCGACCCGAACACGAGAAGCGCAAACATGCAAGAGCCAATGGATTTTTGGGCGTTTTTCACGCCCATGCTGCACAAGCAACTGGGCTTGTTGCCGTTCTTCACCTTGCAGATGGTGGCGGTCATGGCCATGTTCATGTTCACCCTGCTGGCTTTGCGTGAAATCAAGCTGCCCCGCACGTCTAACCCCATGGTGTTTGGTTTGGTCTTTGGCGTCACCGCTTATCTGCTGACCGCGCTGGTCTCGGACTTCATTGGCAGCATGCTCAAACCCTACATCCGAAACGAAATTCTTTTCGTCTCCGCATTGATTGGGGGGTGGCCCGGCGGCCTGATTTGCGGGGTGATCACGTTTGCAGCGCGCTTGCAATTCAGTGGCCAAAACCTGTGGTTGCTCAGTGGCTTGGAATGCCTGAGCTACATCTGCGCGGGCGCACTCTTGCACCCCCTGATGCAAAAGCGCGGCAATTTGTCCATCGCGATGAAGGACTTGTCGCTGATCGCGGGTGTCTATGCCTTGACCGGATATTTGGGGCCCGTTTTGTTCCACTGGGGATGGCCTGAAATCATCCAAACCAAGACGCTCATCACCATGTGGACAGCGCGCACGCTGCGCTTCCCACTGATGTTCGGCACCTTATTTGGCATGTTGTTGCTGATCAAACTCGACGCCCAAAGGCAACGCTATCAAGCACTGGAACTGCAACGCATGGGCACAGAAGTGCAAGGATCCAAAGAGCGTGAACGACGCATGATGATGATTTCACATAGCTTGAAGACGCCCTTGACCCGGCTGCGTTTGCGCTCAGAACTGTTGAACGACCCAGCACTCAAGCAAGAGTTCGACGAAGACTTGCTTGAACTCGAGGGCATGGTGCACGCTTCTTTGGAGAGCATACGCGGGACCATCTCGCACGAGGAGGTGATCGCGACGCGCTTGGACGAGTTGATAGGGCGCTTGGCGGCAAGGCCCATCTACCTCGATGCACAAGTTGAGTTTTCTGGTGCTCCGCTGACGATTTGGGCCAGACCTCAGGCGATTGAACGTGCGATTGGCAACCTCTTGGACAACGGCATTTTGTATGGCAAGCGGGTCATGGTGTCCCTCACCAAAAAAGCCGAGCGGGCGTACATCACCCTGCGAGACTTCGGCCCCGGCATCCCCGAAGCGGATCAGCAAGCGGTGTTCAGTCCCAACGTGCGGCTGGCACACGCTCAGGCGGTCAATCAGCAGGGCACCGGACTGGGTCTGGGCATCACGCGCGACATCCTCCGAGCGCACGGCGGTGACTTGACGCTGCGCAACCACCCACAAGGGGGCTTGGAGGTGACGGTGCATTTGCCTTTGCATGAAGCGCCATTGGCCGCTTGAGCCCAAGCCGTCCATTCTGAAGCGCCTCTATCCGGTGGTGTTCAGCGGCACGGCGATGGTTGCCGCACAATAGCGGCCATGCGATCCGATGCTTTGAACTCTGTCAACGCCTTGCGGCAGGCGCTCGCGCAAGCACGCCAAGCACCCGACAAGGTGGTGGCGCTGACGACATGCGCGAGCGAGCACGCGGCGCTCTTGGCCAGCTTGCCCACGCCATTCGCCACCGTGTGGACTGATTTGCTCAACCGCTTGGAATCGAGCGCACTGTTCAACGAAGACAGTTGCTCCTTCAGCCAATCACAAGTCTTGGACAGCATCGCGCTATGGCTGGACAAGGCTGAGGCACGACTGACCACGCCGAGCGAATGACGCCGTGCTGATTCGCTTCAACAAGCCTTATGGGGTGTTGAGTCAATTCACACCCGAAGGTCGCTGGCGCGGGCTCAAAGAATTCATTGAACTGCCAGGCGTGTACGTGGCGGGGCGCTTAGACGCCGACAGCGAAGGCCTGTTGCTGCTGACCGACGATGGGCGTGAGCAAGCGCGCATCAGCGACCCCAAATTCAAGCTGCCCAAGACTTATTGGGTGCAAGTGGAAGGCCTTCCGAGTGAGGACGCCTTGACGTCTTTGCGTCAGGGCGTGAACTTGAAAGATGGCCTGACCCGACCCGCCCAGGTCAGGGTCATGGATGAACCGGCCCAACTGTGGCCGCGTGACCCGCCGATTCGCGAGCGCCAAAGCATCCCCACCACGTGGTTAGAGCTGATCATCCGCGAAGGCAAAAACCGCCAGGTGCGCCGCATGACCGCTGCCGTGGGCCTGCCCACGCTGCGCTTGGTGCGCGCGGCGATTGGCCCTCACACGCTGGATGGCTTGCCACTCGGCGCTTGGGCCGCCATCAACGCCGCCAAGGCTTGATGCGCCGCGTCGCCTAAGTCCAGCTTCTGTTTGGATTTGGCCGCCAAATAATGCGCGCTGAACACATCGAAGTAGGCCCACAACACGGCGGCGGCGTGCGGTTCTGAGGCCATCTCCAAACACAGGACTGCGACTTCGGCGGTGCACAAGTGGTCGTCGCGCTGTGACCGACGCAAACGGTAGGCTGAAGCGCGTACCGGGTTCAGGCTGAGCACCGGCAAAGCGTCCAGATAAGGGCTTTTGCGAAACATCTTGCGCGCCTCGCTCCAAGTGCCGTCGAGCAATACAAACAGCGGGCGCTTGGCTGCGACGTGCGGCGCAGGCTGTGGATTGGGCCACTGCTCGACCACGCGCTCAGGCGGCGCAAACTCGCCCGGGAACACCAGCACGGGTGACCACTGCGGATCGGCCAGCAAACTCAGCAAACGTGCATCGACGGCGGTGCGTGACCACTCAAAGGCAAAGGTGTCGGGCACCACATCGGCAATCAGCCAGCCGGTGTTCGAGGGCTTGATGGCTTCGATGTCGCCCATCAGCAAGCACACGCCCACAGGCGTGTTCACGCGCGGCGTATACGGGCACACACACTGCGGCAGTGCCAAGCGGCAGCGCGCACAGCGCAAGCCCCCGCCGCCCCTGGCGACAAAGGGCTTGGTGGCGCGTGCCAAGCGGTCTTGGCGCAATCGGGCAACGGCGTGGGGCATGAGTGGCTGAGTCAAAGCTGGCCATTATCGTGAGAAGTTTGGCAGTGCAACGCGACCAGGGCACGCCGACGCGCATGTCGCTGCCTAGACTCGAACGCTCCAAAAAAGACAACGCATCAGGGAGCCACCATGTCACTTCGATTTCCACGCCGCTTGGCAACAACCACCGCCTTGGGCGGATTGGTGTTGAGCCTGTGGGGCTGTCAGACCACAGCCCCCATGGTGGCCCAGAGCATCGGCCCACACGATGTGGCTTGCCAAGTGGCCACACCGGGCAACGGCGCCATGGCGCGCGTTCGGGTGGCCAAGGGCGATAGCGACAGCTTGAGCGCGGAGTCCACAGCAGGCGCCTGCAGCACCTTGCAGCAAGTTGGTGAAGCCCTGCAGGCACAAGGCAGCGCTTTGGGTTTTGAAGTGATTGGCCCCGTACGCAGTCAAAGCGAATGGAACCAAGTGGACAACTTGGCGATGCGCAACGCGGTGCTGCGCCAGCCAGAGCCCGACAGCGTTCAAGTCGTCATCACCGAGCGCATCACGCAATGTGGTGCCAGCGTCGGCTACATCCTGGGTTGCACGCCCGCGAGTGGGCGCCCCTTTGTGTTCATCAAGCAACACAACATCTTGCAAGACTGGGCGCCCGAATGGGTGATTTGGGCGCACGAGCTCGGCCACGCCGTCGGCTTGACGCACCCCGACGGTGCGAACGTTGAGCCCGCTCGGCCCAAACGCATCATGACCTATGCGCCCAACCCCCAATCGGTGGAACTCGCGACACAAGAGCCTGAGGCCTTTGTGCAGATGTCGCGTTTTCGCTCGGGTGGCCCCGTGGCGTTGACGCGTGCGCAAAGCCAACAAGCCGCGGGCGCTGCGGTGGCTGCGGCGGATGTACTCAAATACGTCAGTCGCGGCGGCGCACATGGCGTCAACCTGGACCCACTGGCTCAGCTCAGCGACGCACAGTTGTTGCCCTTGCGCCAAATGCTCGCGCCAGGCGCGCGCTTGAGCGCACTCTTGCAAGGCGCTCAATTCAGCCCATCGGAAGTGCCCGCCTTGAACCAGTGGCTGGTGGCCAGCAACGACGACGCGGCGTGGTCAAGTCTGGTTGCGCAAGCCGCCGAAGAGCCCGCACGCGAATCCGCGCCTCCATCGAGTGGTGGCTTGGACTTGTCGCTCAAGCTGAAGGACTTGCTGAACTGGAGCAAACGCCCACAAGCGCCTGACCTGGTGGCGGTGATGCAAAGCAACGCGATTGCCGTGATGGGCGATCTTGGCGGCGCGCAAACGGTGGACGCGGTGATGCAAGCCCTGAGCCGCCAAGAAGCGGTCTTGCCCCTGGACGCCAGGCATTTGGGGGTGGCCGCATTGGGCCGCAATTTGGCGCGCACACAAACGCCGGCCTTGGCCGCCTTTTTAGGCGCAGCCAGCGTGCCCCAATTTTGGTGTCCCACGCAGAGCAAGCCCGACGCAGATTGCGTCGCACTGTCCAACAGCGCGCGCATGGCTTTGGTGCAAGGTCGCTCCTTGCCCACACTCAACAGCCGCTGAAACGCCGAGCGGCAAAACGCGACATCTTGCACACCCCCTCTGGTGACACTCGTGAAGGGTCACACGTTATCGCCATCGATGCTGCGCCCAAGGGTGCGCTTGTGGCCGTGGCTGCATATATTCGCGCTGCGCCATGTGGCGCAACAACCGGGAGTGAACACATGAACTTTGACCTCGACAACGCATGGCAGTTTTTGACCACGCAAGGTGTGGATTTTGGGCTCAAACTCGTCGGCGCCTTGGTGGCGTGGATCATCGGCCGGTGGCTGATTGGACTGGCTTGCAAGTTGGTCAACCGCGGGCTGACACGCTCGGGGCGCATCGACTCGACCTTGGCGTCTTACATCGTGTCGGTGATTTCCATTTTGTTGACGGTAGTCTTGATCCTGGCAACCCTGGGCATCTTTGGCGTGCAAACCACCTCGTTTGCAGCCCTGTTGGCTGGTTTGGGTTTGGCCATTGGCACCGCTTGGGGCGGCTTGCTGACCCACTTTGCAGCTGGCGTGTTTTTACAAGTTTTGCGGCCTTTCAAGGTGGGTGACTTCATCACCGCCGGTGGCATCACGGGCACAGTCAAAGAGTTGGGACTGTTTGCCACCACCGTGGTGACCCCAGACAACGTGACCACGATTGTGGGCAACAACAAAGTGCTCAGCGACAACATCCAAAACTTCTCCGCGCTGCCGGTGCGACGTGTGGACTGCGTGGCCAAAGTCGATAATGGTGTCGACGTGCAGCAGGCGATCCAGGCACTGCGCCAAAGCATCGCCCAGGTGGCCAACGTGGCGCAAAGCCCTGCACCAGACATCGAAGTGCTGCAATTCACACCCGAAGGCCCGGTGCTTTGTGTGCGGCCCTACACCCACACCGACAATTATTGGCAGGTGTACTTCGATACCCACGCGGCCATCATCAAAACTTTTGGCGCAGCTGGTTACCCCGTGCCCGAAACGCCCATGGTGTATCGCACCACCACGGCGCAGTAAACCTCACCCACCCCGTCGTCGGCGGCGGCGGTTACGATAGCCGCCGACGGCACACGGCCTTTTCTCCGTTAGCCCCTACGCAATCGACCATGAACCACAAATTTTTCTCTCTCATCAAGACTGGCTTGGCGATTGCTGGGCTGACGGTCGCGCTCACCGGCTGCGGCTACAACGACTTTCAACGTCTGGACGAAGACATCAATGCCAAGTGGTCAGAGGTTTTGAACCAGTACCAGCGCCGCGCGGACTTGGTCCCCAACCTGGTCGCCACAGTCAAAGGTGAAGCCAATTTCGAGCAAGAGACCTTGACCAAGGTGATCGACGCACGCGCACGCGCCACGTCCATCCAAGTCACGCCCGAATTGCTGCAAAACCCCCAGGCCATGAAACAATTTCAGGCAGCGCAAGGCGAACTGTCCAGCGCCCTGTCCCGCCTGATGGCCGTCAGCGAGGCCTATCCCACCCTGCAAACCAACCGCGGGTTTCAGGACTTGCGCGTGCAACTCGAAGGCACAGAGAACCGCATCACCGTGGCGCGCAACCAATACATCGGCGCGGTCAAACAATACAACGTCTTGACGCGCAGCTTCCCCTCCAACCTGACGGCCAAGCTGTTCAGCTACGAAGCCAAGCCCAATTTCACGGTGGAGAACGAAGCGCAAATCTCCAAGCCTGTGAAGGTTGACTTTGGCAAGTGAGGGCAGGTTCATGCGCTGGCTTTGTCAGCGCTTGCTGTGTTTAAGTCTTGCGTGCTTGGCATTGGCCAACACCTGGGCGCAGGGCTTGTTGCCTGTCCCCGCCCTCACCGAGCGCGTCATTGACCAAACGGGCGTGCTGGACAGCGCAGGGCGCCAACAAGTGGCCCAAACACTGGCGCAAATCGAACAGCAACACGGTTCACAAATCGTGGCACTGCTGGTGCCCACAACAGCGCCGGAAGACATCGCCGCTTACGCGTGGCGTGTCGCCGACACGTGGAAGATTGGACGCAAAGGGATCGGCGACGGCATTGTGATCGTGGTCGCTTTACAAGACCGCCGGATGCGCATCGAAGTTGCTCGCGCGCTGGAGGGGGCGATACCCGACTTGATGGCCAAACGCATCATTGACGACATCATGACGCCCGCCTTTCGCCAAGGGCAGTTTGCCCAAGGTCTGAGCCTCGCCGCCAGCGCCTTGGGGCAATTGATCGCGGGCGAGGGTTTACCAGCCCCCTACCCCAATGTGGCGCGAGGCCACGGCGAGTGGTCGCCCGAACTGTGGCTGGCGGCTTTGTTTTTTGTCTTCGTACTGACCCGCGTGTTGCGCGACGCTTTGGGCAAAGGCATGGGCACGGTGGCCGCGCCGGTGCTCGGCGCGGGATTGGCCTGGTGGATGACGGGGCTTTGGGCGATCGCCATCATCGCCGCCATTTTTGCCTTGATCGTGGCCACAACATTTGTGGCAACACCCACCCTGTTGACTGGACGCAAGTCCGGCCATCTCGGCGCACCCTGGGGCGGCGGTGGTTTTGGCTCGGGTGGTGGCAGCGGGGGCGGCGGGTTTTCTTCTGGTGGCGGCGGTGGCTTTGGTGGCGGCGGCGCCTCGGGGGGGTGGTGATGCAGTGGCGACGCTTGATCCGCCACCTGCTGGCGTGGCGCCCCCGGCATCAGGTGCTGAGCGCGGAGCAGTCCCAACACTTGGCCAGCCTGGTGCAGGCCATGGAGGCGCAGCACGGTGCCGAGGTGTGCATTTGCCTAGAGCGCCGATGGCCACTGGCTTGGGCGGTCAGCGCAGCCACAAGCCGCGAACGTGCCGTGCATTGGTTCACCATCGAGCGGGTCTGGGACACTGAACACAACACCGGCGTATTGGTGTATGTGAATGTGGCTGATCACGCCATCGAAATCGTCGCGGACCGGGGCTTAAACAATTGCATCAGCGATGCGCAGTGGCAGCGCTTGCTTGAAGCCATGCGCAATTGGTTTGTGCGCGAAGATTATGTCGGTGGCTTGCAGCACAGCTTGACCTTGCTGCGAGACTTGCTGCAACAACAACTGCCACGAGAGCCCTCAACGCCCAACGAACTCTCAGACCGCCCCTTGGTGCGCTGATAGCCAACCCGCGTGACGCATGCTGTGCATCTGAATTGGTTAAGATGAATCCATTGGTGATAACAATGAAAGGTTTCCCGTGTTGAAACACATCATCTTGTGTTGGCTCACTTGCTTGAGCTGGACGCTTGCCCAAGCGGAATCCACCCCCAGCTTCGCCGGCACGCTGAAGGACATCATTGGCACTGTACAAGTCGTCCGCGGCGAGCAAGCACCCATGGTCGCGAAAAGCGGCATGAAGGTGTTGATCAATGACGAAATCCTCACGGGCAAAGACGCCAGTGTGGGCGTGGTCTTGGTGGACGGCACCCGCTTGTCAATTGGCGCCAACAGCCAAACCCGCATGAGCGAAGTCGCATTCAATGGCACCACGCAAGAGGGCAACATTTTGATCAAGTTGTACCGTGGCACGCTGCGCATGATCACCGGGCTGATCGCTGCCAACAATCCCCAAGCCGTGAAAGTCGTGACGCCGACTTCAGTGGTCGGTATTCGCGGCACCGATTTCATTGTGCAAGTGGCCGAGTAAGCGAGGGGGAAATCATGGTGACTGAATTCGTGATTGCGGCCTCCATCATGGCCGCCGCTGCTTTCTCCCAGCAAGCTGCAACGCGCGTGATCTTGCTGCCCAACGAAGACGGGCACAGCAGCACAGTCGAGGTGACCACTGGCCAAGAAACGGTCACCATCGCCAAGCCCTACCAGGTGGTGGAAGTCAGCGACCAGCTGAAGTCCAGCGTCAAAGCAACCGACGCAAAAACCGTGCAAGAAGCCTTCGCCCAGGTGTTGCAACGCACACCTGCACGCGAAGAAAAGTTCATCCTCTACTTCAAGCCGGGTGGCACGCAATTAACGCCTGAGTCGATGCAGACTTTGGACGAATTGCTGCGCAAGGTGAAAGCCCGGCAAGGCGGTGAACTGGTCGTGGTTGGCCACACCGATCGCCAAGGCGATGCCGACAAAAACGACGCGTTGAGCATCAAGCGCGCCGAGGCACTGAAAACGCAAATTGCCCAGGTCGGTTTTGACCCCGAGCACATTCAAGCCTTTGGGCGTGGCGAACGAGAAACCTTGGTGCCAACAGAAGACGGCGTGGCCGAGGCGAAAAACCGCCGGGCTGAAGTCATTGTGCGCTGAAGCGGCTGGCGCGAGTCTTGCCGATGCTGGACATCGTTTTTGAGGACGATGCGCTCATCGTGCTGAACAAGCCATCGGGCTTGCTCTCGGTGCCTGGGCGCGGGCCCGACAAAGCAGATTGTCTGAGTGCTCGGGTGCAGGCGCTGCGCCCTGAAGCTTTGGTGGTGCACCGCTTGGACATGGACACCTCTGGCTTGATGGTCATGGCCAAAGGCATAGACGCCCAACGCCAACTCAGCCACGCCTTTGCGCAACGCCTGACCCACAAGCGCTACACCGCCGTGGTTTGGGGGCAGGTGCAAGACCCCGTGGCCACCAGCGACTGGCAAACCATAGATGCTCCCCTGGTGGTGGACTGGCCGCAGCGCCCGAAGAGCAAGGTGTGCTGGGAAACCGGCAAACCCAGCCTCACGCGCTGGCGAGTGGCCCAGCCCGCGCACATGGCATCGGGCCACATGCCTACCCACACGCGCCTGGATTTAGAACCGGTCACGGGGCGCTCGCACCAGTTGCGGGTGCACCTGCTGAGCATCGGCCACCCCATTTTGGGCGACCCTTTGTACGGGGCAGACTTCCAAAACTGCGCTGCCGTGGCCCAGTCCGCGTCGCGTTTGTTGCTGCACGCCAGCCACTTGCGCTTGCCCCACCCCGCACACGAGACCGACATGGAGTGGACAAGCCCGCCGCCCTTTTGACACACTGCGCGTTTTCAAACCACCGCACCAGGAGTACCACACATGAAAGCGCGCCACTGGATGATCATCACCGGACACTCTCGCGGCATTGGCTACGCGTTGAGCACGCACAGCCTGCGTCAAGGTCGCGCCGTGTTGGGGCTGGCCAGACACACCCGCGAAGAGTTGGTGGCCGAGGCCCACACCCACCACAGCCACATTGAACAATGGGTACAAGACCTGAGCCAGGGAGAAGAAGCCGCCGCACGTTTGACCACTTGGTTGCGCACGCTGCACCCCAGTGACGTGGACAGCATCCACCTGATCAACAACGCGGCATTGCTGACCGACCTGGTGCCGCTGCACAAGCTCGACGCCTCGACGCTGGCGCTGTCCACCCGCGTGGGCCTGGAAACGCCCATGCAACTGATGCAAAGCTTCCTCGCCGCGACGGAGGATTGGGTGGCTGGGGGCTGGCGTGGCGAGCGCCGCATCATGAACATCTCCAGCGGCTTGGGCCGACGTGCCATGGCCAGCTCGGGCCCCTACTGTGCGGTCAAGGC
>JALRFN010000343.1 GCA_023268425.1 Burkholderiaceae bacterium
GGAGCGACCCGCTGGGCGCGCGCGGCATGATTGAGCTTTCTGCCAAGTACACCGTCGCGCGCATGATGGAGCGCGACGACTTCCACAAGCGCTTCACCAGCGGACAGTCCATCAGCGTGCACGAGTTTCTGTACCCCTTGATGCAGGGCTACGACAGCGTGGCGTTGAAGTCCGACTTGGAGCTCGGCGGCACCGATCAAAAGTTCAACCTGCTCATGGGCCGCCACCTGCAGCAGGAATATGGCCAAGAACCGCAGTGCATCTTGACCATGCCGCTGTTGGAGGGCTTGGACGGCGTCGACAAAATGTCCAAGAGCAAAGGCAACTACATTGGCATCACTGAGGACGCCAACACCATGTTTGCCAAGGTCTTGTCGATCAGCGACGAGCTGATGTGGCGTTGGTACACCTTGTTGTCCTTCCAGTCGCTTGAGGCCATTGCCGCACTCAAGGCCGAAGTCCAGGCCGGCCGCAACCCCAAGGACGCCAAGGTCGCATTGGCCAAAGAAATCACCACCCGCTTTCACAGTGCCGCCGCAGCGGATGCGGCCGAACAAGACTTCATCAACCGCAGCAAGGGCGGTGTGCCTGATGACATTCCGGAGGTGCAGCTGGTGGGCGCCCCCATGGGCATTGGTGCCTTGGTCAAGGCAGCGGGGCTGGCCTCGTCGACCTCGGAGGCCGGGCGTCTGATTGACGGCGGCGGGGTGCGGGTCGATGGCTCGCCCGTCAGTGACCGGGGCCTCAAGCTCGACGCTGGCACCTATGTGGTGCAAGTGGGCAAACGCAAGTTTGCCCGCGTGAGCTTGGGCTAAGCCGCATGCAACATTGGAAGCCAGCCACTTGGCTGAAGGTCTCGATGGTGGTGGCCGTGGCCACCATCTTGCTCAAAACCTTGGCTTGGTGGCTCACCGACTCCGTGGCGCTGCTCTCCGACGCCATGGAGAGCTTTGTCAACCTTGCCGGCGCCATGTTCGCTTGGCGCATGGTCTTGGTTGCCGAGCAACCTGCCGATGACGCCCACCCCTATGGCCACCACAAGGCCGAGTATTTTTCCTCGGGCTTTGAGGGCATTTTGATTTTGGGCGCGGCTGTGGGCATCTTGTGGTCCACCGTCGATCGCTGGCTCCATCCGCAAGCCTTGCAGGCCTTGGACATGGGCTTGGCGCTGTCGGTTTTGAGCTCGGCACTGAATGGCTTTTTGGCCTGGGGCATGTTGCGCGCGGCCCAGCGCTTTCGCTCCAAGGCTTTGGAGGGTGACGCGCGTCACCTGTTTACCGATGTCTGGACCTCGGCGGGGGTGGTGGTCGGTCTGCTGCTCGCGTGGGTCACCGGTTGGTGGTGGCTGGACTTGTTGGCGGCGGTGCTGGTGGGTTTGAACATCGCGCGTGAGGGCATGCACTTGATTTGGGAGTCCTCTCAAGGGCTGATGGACGAGGCAGTCGACCAAGCCACACAAAGCCAAATCCATCAAGTCTTGGCGGGCTTTACGCACCAGCGCGAAGGACACGACATCGTGCGCTTTGACCACCTCTACACGCGCCGTGCAGGCCATCGTTGCTTTGTCGATGTGCACATGCACATGCCCGGCGCGTGGAGCCTGCAGCGCGCTGCTGCGGTGCGCGGCAGCGTGGAGCAAGCGCTGATGGCAGCGGTGCCGGGTTTGCGCGCCACCATTCAGCTCCTGCCCACCGACGTCGAGGCCTTGTTCCATGAAGAGCATGACATCCGCTGAACCCATGAGCTCGTGTTTGGCGCCGCCATGCTGTCAGTGATCCAGCGCGTGTCGTCGGCCCGCGTTGAGGTCGACGGTGAAACCGTAGGCGCCATTGGCCAAGGCCTGTTGGTCTTGGTCTGCGCGCAGCCGCAAGATACCGCAGAGACTGCCCAGCGCTTGTTGCACAAGCTGTTGCGCTTGCGCATTTTTGAAGACGATGCGGGCAAGATGAACCGCTCGCTGCAAAACCTCGACGGGCAAGGCCGGCACGGTGGCTTGCTGCTGGTGAGCCAGTTCACCTTGGCCGCTGACACCCGAAGCGGCACCCGACCCGGGTTCAGCGGCGCGGCCGAACCCGCCATGGCGCGCGCTTGGTTTGACGACTTGGTCACGCAAGCCCGTGCCCAGCATCCTGAGGTCGCCACCGGCCGCTTTGCCGCAGACATGAAGGTGCACCTGGTCAACGATGGCCCGGTGACCATTCCCCTGAACCTGTGAGCGGGTGATGGCGTCGCCCGAGGAATTGTTTGGCCATTGGGCGCGGGTGGGCTTGAACATCCATGGCACGCTGCCGCTGGACGCGCTTTCGCCCGAGCTGCGCGCGGCCTGGGTCCACGCGGTCCCTGATTTGCCCAGCGGCGGCAGCTTGTGGGTGCTGGGTCACCAAGGCCCCGCCATGTGGCAACACCTGGGCGCCCTGTGGGGGGCGGATTGGCCCCACCGCACCCGCAGCCCCCACCCCCTTGACGATTGGGCCCGTGAAACGGTCAGCCGCGCGCTTTCTGCCCAAGGCTTGGCGCACCGCATCTTGTTTCCCGCCACAGACCCGACAGGGGCGGCCAGCGCGTCACCCTTGCCCTTGCAGCGTTTGGGCGAAGCGCTGGGTTGGCACCACGCCAGCCCGTTTCAGGTCGGCATCGATGCGCAATGGGGCAGTTGGTTTGCGTATCGTGTGGTCGCGTGGGTGGCGCAAGAAATGCCGGCCAGTTCGCCTCGCGCCTTGGGCCATGTGTGTGACACCTGCACCCATCGCGCCTGCGAGCGGGCCTGTCCGGCGCAAGCACTTGCACCCCAGTGGCAGATGCGCTCGTGCTTGGATCATCGGCTGCGGGTCGGTTCGTCGTGTGCGCAGACCTGTCTGGCTCGCGTGGCTTGCCCCGTCGCCGCAGACCAAGCCTACCCCCCCGAGCAATTGGCCTATCACTACGGCCAATCGCTGGCCTTTATTCGCCAGTGGGTGGGCACCAGTGGCGGCGCACCGTGACGCCCACGCGCAGCAGGCGCTTGTGCAGCGCCAACACGGCCTTGTCTTTGCTGATCAAATCCACCCCCAGCGCACAAGCCAGATCAATGAAGCCTTGGTCGTCGGCGTCTTTGCAGGTGTAAGGGGCTTTGGGCGCGGCTTCATGGCGCTCGGCATACGCGTCGAATTGCCCCAGGACGGTCTCGCTCGACAGCTGACGCTGGGCGCGCCGCTTGGCGATCAATGGATAGTCCAAGACCCGCGCCAACTCCACGCGCATGGCCGGCGTGATGCACCAACGCAAGTCGCCGGCGCTCAG
>JALRFN010000358.1 GCA_023268425.1 Burkholderiaceae bacterium
ACATCCGCACGGGTGAACTGACGGTGTTCACCGGGCCCAGTGGCTCGGGCAAATCGAGTCTGGTGTTCGATACGCTGTTTGCGGAAGGGCAGCGGCGTTACGTCGAGACCTTCTCGGCCTATGCGCGCCAGTTTTTGGACCGCATGGACAAGCCCGCCGTCGACGCCGTCGAGGGCGTGCCGCCGGCGATTGCCATTGACCAGACCAACCCGGTGCGCAGCTCGCGTTCGACCGTGGGCACCATGACCGAGCTCAACGACCACTTGAAGTTGTTGTTTGCCCGCAGCGCCGATTTGTTCGACCGCGACACCGCGCAGCCCGTGCGCCACGACACCGCGCAAACGATTTACGCCGACTGGCTGACCCGCACGCAAAACGAAAGCGTGCGCGCCGTCGTGACTTTTGCCGTCGAACTGCCCGCCAGCACCACGGCTGATGAGGTGCAGCAGTGGCTGTCGGCCAGCGGCTTCACGCGTGTGCAAGCCGAGCGCGAGGTCAACACTGTTGCCGGTGTGCGCAAGGTGCTGGACGTGGTCGCCGACCGCTTCAAGCTGCCTGGCGTGGAGCAAGCGCGCGCGCTGGAAGCCATCGAATTGGCGCTGAAACGCGGCGGTGGCCAGTTGACGGTCTACGCCAGTTCCGCTGAGGCGTCAGACGGCGAGGCCGAGCGCTGGCGCTACTCCACGGGTTTGCACTGCCCGGACTCCGACCAGCACTATGCACAGCCGACGCCGTCGATGTTTTCCTTCAACTCGCCTGTTGGGGCGTGTGAAAGCTGTCGTGGTTTTGGGCGCGTGATTGGTGTGGACTACGGTTTGGTCATTCCCGACGAACGACTGACCTTGCGCACCGGCGCGATCAAGACCATCCAGACCCCGGCGTGGAAAGAGTGCCAAGACGATTTGATGCGCCACGCCGAGACCGCCGGCATTCCCCGCGACACCCCTTGGAGCCTGCTGACACCTGAGCAAAAAGACTGGGTGATTGGTGGCTCACCGCATTGGAAGGGCAAGTGGAATCAGCAGTGGTACGGCATCAAGCGCTTTTTTGAGTACTTGGAGAGCAAGGCTTACAAGATGCACATCCGCGTCTTGCTGTCCAAGTACCGCAGCTACACCACTTGCCCTGACTGCCAAGGTGCGCGTTTGAAGCCCGAGAGCTTGTTGTGGCGTGTGGGCAGCGCGGCGCAAGCCAACGCGGCCATGCCGGCGTCCCAACGCGTCATGCCCAGTGGTGTGCGCTGGTCGCGAGCGCAACTGGAGGCCTTGCCAGGCTTGAGCTTGCACGACTTGATGTTGATGCCCTTGAGCGACTTGTTGACCTTTTTTGAGGCGCTAGAGGGTGACCTGGGGGCGCGGCGCGACGCCGATGCGCGAGCCCAGCACCTGTTGTTTGAAGAGATCACCTCGCGCCTGCGTTACCTCAACCGCGTGGGTTTGGGCTATCTCACCTTGGACCGCCAAAGCCGCACGCTCTCAGGCGGCGAGGTGCAGCGCATCAACCTGACCACGGCTTTGGGCACGTCGTTGGTCAACACGCTGTTTGTGCTCGATGAGCCCAGCATCGGCCTGCACCCGCGTGACATGGACCGCATCAACGACGCGATACTGAAGCTGCGCGACGCGGGCAACACCTTGGTGGTGGTGGAACATGACCCGGCGGTCATGTTGGCGGCAGACCGCGTGGTCGACATGGGCCCAGGGCCGGGCGAGCGCGGCGGCAACATCGTCTTTGACGGCACGCCCGCTGAGCTGCGCCGGGCCGACACGCTGACCGGCGCCTACTTGGGCAATCGCAAGCAAGTCGGCATGGGCCTCAAGCGCATGGTCACCGAGTCCACGCCACGACTCATCATCGAAGGCGCGCGCGAGCACAACTTGCAAAACCTCGATGTCGACATCCCGCTGCAGCGCTTGGTTTGCGTCACCGGGGTGTCGGGCTCAGGCAAGTCCACTTTGGTGCAAGACGTGCTGGCGCCCGCGCTCAAGCGCCAGTTCGGCGA
>JALRFN010000376.1 GCA_023268425.1 Burkholderiaceae bacterium
CGTTGCGCAACACGATTTCGCCGGGCTCGTTGGGGCCCATGGTTTGACCGCTGTCGGGGTCGATGATGCGGATTTCGTTGCCCGCAACGGGCACGCCGTGTGTGCCCCAGCGAATCGCGTCGGCAGGCATATAGGTATCCATGGTGTGGGTTTCGCTCAGGCCGTATGCCGCCTCACAGGCGATGCAGTTGGGCGCGAATTGTTGCCATTGCAGTGCCAAGGCCTCGGTGAACGCAATGCCAAAGCTGGTGACCGAGTTGTGGCGCAGGCTGCTCAGGTCGTAGCGCTGCGCATCGGGTAAAGCCATGATGGCCACGTTCATGGGCGCAATGCTGTACCACCAACTCACGCGGTAGCGTTCGATGGCTTGCAGCACGGTGAGCGGGTCAAAGCGGTGCAGCAAGACGGTGGTGGCGCCTGACAAAATTGGCGTGTTCACCCCCATCAACATGCCCGCGATGTGATACAGCGGCGCAATCGACAACAGGGTGTCTTGTGGCCCAATGTCTTTGGTGGCGATGGAGGCTTGGGTTTTGAACCAAGCGTTTTGATAAGTCAGCATGGCCCCTTTGGGCAAGCCCGTGGTGCCTGAGGTGTAGGTCATCAAGGCCACGTCTTCGACCATGTCGATGGCCACGGGCAGGGGGCGTTGGCCGCTGGTGGTGGTGGCGAGGAAATCGCTGCAGTGGTCAGGCAGGGTAGCCGACGAGTCGTTCAATTCAGCCGGCAGGGGCAGGCTGGTCTCTTCGGGCAACATGTCGCCGTAGCGCACCGCGAACACGTGTTGCAGCGCGGTTTGCGAGCGCACCTGCTCAACGATGGCCAGCAAGTCCACGGCCGCGACGATGACCCGCGCCTCCAGGTCGTTGAGCTGGTAGCTCAGTTCATGTGCTTTGTTCAGTGGACTACAGGGGCACACAATGGCGCCGATTTTTTGAACCCCGTAATGCGCGATCAAATACTGCGGGCAGTTGTTGAGGTACAGGGCCACGGGCTCACCTTTTTGCACACCCAAAGCTTGCAGGTGCGCGCCGAAGGCGTCGCTGGCCGCGTCCAACTCGGCAAAACTGAGCGCTCGCCCGTACCAGATGTACGCAGCTTTTTTTGGCGTCTTCTTTGCGTGTGCCCGCAGGTGTTCGTGCAAGGGCATTGGGGTGCTGTGCTGGCTCATGGCTTCTCCGAGGGCTTGGCGTTCAAGCGCTGCTGTGCAATATAGGTGCGCCTGCAGTTTGGCCCTGTGCCGCGTGCAGCAGATGCCGCGTTGTCTGGTTGTCGCGCTGCTTGTCGCGACGTGACGTGACGTGCATTTTGCAGTGCGAACCAAGTTCACGCTTTGTCACCCAGGCGCAGCCACCCAAGCGGCGCTGGACCCAAGATGCCCACCGTTTGAAATGAAAGCGACCAAGCCATGAAACAAGCCGTGATTTGTGAACCCATCCGAACCCCAGTCGGGCGTTATGGCGGCATGTTCAAAGACGTGACCGCAACTGCATTGGCAGAGACCGTGTTGCGTGAATTGGTGCAGCGAACGGGCATTGAAGGCAAAGACATCAACGACGTGATCTTTGGTCAGTGTTACCCCAATGGCGAGGCGCCAGCGATTGGCCGGATTGCGGCTTTGGACGCTGGCTTGGGCGTGCACGTGCCTGGCTTGCAAATCGACCGCCGCTGCGGCTCTGGCTTGCAAGCGGTGATTGATGCTGCCATGCGTGTGCAAACCGGCGCTTGCGAGTTGGTGATCGCCGGGGGCGTTGAGAGCATGAGCCAAGCCGAGCACTACGTCTTGGGCGGGCGCTTCGGACTCAAGGGCGATGCGCAACCGCTGTGGGACCGCATCGCGCGTGGGCGCATCACCTCGGGCGGCCGACACCACCCGGTGGCTGGTGGCATGTTGGAAACGGCCGAGAACTTGCGACGCGATTACCAAGTGAGCCGCCAAGCCCAGGACGAGCTGGCGCTGCGCTCGCACGCCAACGCGGTGGCGGCGCAGCAAAGCGGCGTGTTTGCTGAGGAAATCGTCCCCGTCGCAGTGAAGACGCGCAAAGGCGAGCAGGTTTTGCGCGTCGATGAACACCCCCGTGCCGACGCCAGCTTGGCCAGCTTGGCCGCGTTGCAGCCTGTGCGCTTGAAGCTGGACGCCGAGGCCACGGTGACCGCGGGCAACGCCAGCGGCCAGAACGACGGCGCGGCGGCCTGCATCGTGACCACGCCCGAAAAAGCCTCTGAATTGGGGCTCAAACCTTTGGCGCGTTTGGCGGCTTGGTCAGCGGCTGGTGTCGAGCCCGAGCGCATGGGCATCGGGCCGGTGCCGGCGACCCAACAAGTTTTGCAGCGCTTGGGCCTGAGCATCAAAGACCTGGACTTGATCGAACTCAATGAGGCCTTTGCCGCGCAGGTGCTGGCCTGCACCTACGCTTTGAAGTTCCAAGACGCCGATTACGAGCGCCTCAACGTCAATGGCTCGGGCATCTCCTTGGGGCACCCCGTGGGCGCGACGGGGGTACGTATCCTGTCGACGATGCTGCGCGAGCTGCATCGCCGTGGCGGGCGTTACGCGCTGGAGACCATGTGTATCGGTGGTGGGCAGGGCTTGGCTGCGGTGTTTGAGCGGCTTTGAGCGCCGGGCCCTGGGCTTTTTTGCACGAGCTGTTCGCTGGGCTTGGTCCATTGAGCTGAAGCAGCCGTGGGTGATGCGCGCGCTGCGGCGATATCTGGTTCACCGGCCAGCGCCAGCCAGCGCGTGGTCGCCAGTGCTCGCTCGTTGGCGTTTTCACGTTGGCACCGTGTTCATCCCCTGTAGCCGCTGGTCCAGCGAGACCAGCAAGCTGGCGGCTTTGGACGCATGCTCCAGGGTACGGCGCAGCGTGCTGAGTTGGCGCAGCAGTTGCTCCATGTCATCGATGTCGAAATGCCCGCCAACGCCCGCCTCGAGCACTGCGGCACGGGTGTCGCGATAGGTTTCTTGAAAGCCTCGTTGTTGCTCAGGGTCGAGCGCTGAGAACGGTTGGGTGTCGGGGTTCACCTGCATCATCAATTCACCCGCAAGGCTCAGGAGTTGCGTTAAGGCGGCGCGCGTGCCTTCGTGCGTGAGGCTGTGTGGGGTTTCCACCGCAGCCATGTCGGGGGCGAGTTCTGCACACAGGTCGTAGTAGCGCAGCACCTGCAGCAACTCAGCCATGTTGCGCGCGTCCTGCGTGCTCATGGCGTTGCGTGTGGCTTGGTTGCTCAGATGCGAAATTGCGGCGGTGAGATTGCGAATGGCCGCGGGCGCCACCCTGGGGCCGCTGTGTGATGAGTCCACGAGTAGAGCAGACAGGCTGCCAATGACCAAGCCACCGAGTCGCCCCATTTCCAGGCGCAAGGCACCTACCGCCAGCGTGGGTACGCTGATGGCGTTTTTGTCCAGGTACTGGGGGCGGGCGAGGTTCTCTTCGTTGGTGCGGAAACGTCCCTCCAACCACTGCGCCAAGCGCTCGGTCAAGGGCCACATCAGCAGCACGCCCAGGATGTTGAACGTGGTGTGGAACAGGGCAAGGGTTAAGGCGGCGCTGTTTTGCAGGTGAGCGGCCTCGCTGAACAACTGGATCAGCCCCAACAAGACAGGCAGCAAAAGCAGCGCGACCAAAGCGGTGACGACGTTGAAAGCGACATGGGCCAAGGCGGCCCGCTTCGCGTTGGGCGTCGCCCCCATGGCGGCCAAGGCTGCGGTCACCGTGGTGCCAATGTTGGCGCCGATGATGGCCGCTGCGCCCTCAGCCATGGGCAGCCAGCCCGATTGGGCCAGGGTCAGCACAATGGCGATGGCTGCGCCTGAGGACTGCATGATGCCGGTCAAGACCAAGCCCGCGAGCATCAGCATGATGATCGAGCTCAGGCCGTGTCCCGACCATGCTGCCAAGTCAATGGATTCCGGCGCCGTGGCAAAGGCCTGCTGCAAAAAAGACAAGCCCAAAAACAGCACACCAAAGCCAGACAGCGCGTCGCCCAAGGCCTGGCGTTTGGGCGCGTCACCGCTCATGCGCAAGGCCATACCCACGCCAATCAAGGGCAGGGCTGCGGCTTCGATTTTGAACTTGAAACCGAGCAAGGCGACAATCCAGCCGATGGTCGTGGTGCCGATGTTGGCGCCAAAGATCACCCACAGCGATTTGGCAAAGGGCAGGATGCCGGCGTTGACAAAGCCCAATGTCGCCACCGTGATGGCGCTGGACGATTGCACCAAGGTGGTGGTGATGGCGCCGAACCACAGGCCGCGCCAAGCCGTGTCGGTGGATGCGGCCAAGATGCGTTTGAGGGCTGAACCAGCCGCCGTTTTCAGGCCCTGGGTCATGAGGTTCATGCCCAGTAAAAACAGTCCCAGCCCACCCAGCAACAAACCCAATTCGTGAGTGCCCATGTGTTTAGATTGCCTTCATCTGCGGGGAGTGGATGATAAGCGTCACGCTGTTTTGCCTTGCGTCGGCTCGAGGTTCATGGGCTCTGAATCAACGCGATCTCATCGACCAAGGCAATGAGCTCGCTCGGCGCCAAGCCGTCGCCTGCTCAATGTGTGCAGGCAAAAAAAGACCCGAACGCGGGTTCGGGTCTGGGAGACAGGTCGCTTCAGGCGATCAACGCGAGGGGAAGCGCCGCTGCGGCTTGAATGCACCGCCCGCACGCTGTTCCAAGTGACGGAAGGTGATGCGTCCTTTGGACAAATCGTAGGGCGACAACTCCAGAGTCACGTTGTCACCGGCCAAAATGCGGATGTGGTGTTTGCGCATTTTGCCCGCCGTGTAGGCGATCAGCGTGTGGCCGTTTTCCAGCGTCACACGGTAACGAGAGTCCGGCAAAACCTCGTCGACTTTGCCGCGCATTTCAATCAGTTCTTCCTTGGCCAAGTGGTTTTCCTTGCGTCAATATCCAAATTAACCTCGCATTTTACTCTGCCAAGGGCTTTGGTGGGGGAGTGTGCGCTGCGCGCCACGCGGCGTTTGCAGGGTTGTGCCTTCGGGGTGTGCCTTCGGGGTGTGCCTTCTATGAGCAGCGCGCGTTGCCTCGAGCTGTCGCGCGAATGGGCTTTCAATTCACCACAAAACTTGCGGCCCAGGCGCCATGCAAGCCCAGCAGTGGGTTCACGACCCGCTTGCACGAACGGCGCTTGGTGGCCTCACCAGGCCGACGCGGCGCGCACGCGAAACCAACCCGCGATGCTGTAACGGTCGCGATGCGCGGGCAGCACTTCATGGGGCATGTCCTCGCTGAGGAACATCACCAATCGTCCGGGCTTTGGGCTCACGCGCATGGCGCTGTCTGGCGCCGAGGCGTCGGGGTAGATGAGCAACTCGCCGCCGTCATCGTCTGCCCATGCTTCGTTCAGGTAGAGCACAGAAGACAGGATGCGGTTGGCTTGGCCGCGAAAGGCATCGACATGGCGACCGTAGCGCTGGCCTGGCGCATAGTGTGCGAAGTGCGCCTCGTAGCTTTGCAGACCCATGAACAGGTGTTGGTTGACATGCTGTCGGACGGCGTCGGCCCACGAAAGCCAATCTTGCTCCGCAGGTGCTGCGGCCTCCAGCCAGTGGATGCGATCGCTTCTGTAGTCGGGTTGCAGGCTGTGATCGCCCTGCCGACCGACGCCGGCGCGGTGAAACGCGTGGTCAGGCAGTTTGTGCAAGCGCGCCCGCAAGGCTTGCAGCAAAGCAGGTGCCACCGCGTCATCCAACACCAGCCAACCGCGGTCGGTCAGCCCTTGGCAGATCGCTTCAAGTGTGGCGGTTGATGGGTTCACAGCAGGCTTTGCTGGCTGCTGCGCGTTGGGTCTGCAGTCGGCATAGGCAGCCGCGCTTGCAGTTGCGCGATGGCGGATTGAAGTTCAGCCTTTTGCCGCTTCAGTTGCTGTTGCAGTGTTTCGACGGCACCCAAGCGTGTTTGCAGTTCTTTGAGCAAAGCGCGTTGCGCGCGTTCGCTTTTTGGGGCTGTAGCGGTGCTTCGCAGCAAGCCTCGAATGGCCTCCAAATCCATGCCTGCGCGTTGCGCGTCACGGATGAAGCTCAGGGTCACGATGGCTTGCTCGTCGTAGCTGCGAAAACCGTTGTCTTTGCGGGGCACCTCGCCCAGCAGCCCAGCGGACTCGTAAAACCTGATTTTGGAGGTGGCCACGCCCAGGCGCTTGGCCAATTCGCCGATCTTCATGGCAGTGCCTCTCTGTGCATCTCTGTGCGTCTCACATGAGCTTCAATTCAACTTCAATGATAGCCGCTCGCGCTGAGCGTCGCTGAACGGCCGTTGCCGTCGTTGCTGCTGCTCAAGGTCGACGTCCAATTGGCCTCCGTTGTTACTTCAGTGGAACGGCTTGGACCCGGCTGCTGTGTTGATCACAAGGCTTCAGGCCGGTGCTTGAGAAGCGCTTTTTGCGCCTGATGCTGAGTTGAGTCCTGAAAAGGAATGCTTTAGGGCGGCTTTTGGTGTCCGCTTTTTTGCTTTTGATTTATCGCGTCGAGTTTCAGGAATTGCTCTTAAGTTTTTGATCTTGCGAAAAAAATTGCAATTACATATACTGTGGATAAATTGGATGTTTTGCCCATGTTTTTGTCGATCCGTCGTACGCTTGTTGCCTTCTCCATCGCTTGCTTGTTGCTTCCCGCCGCTGGTGGTGTGCAGGCGGCTTCGCCGCGCGTAGAAGAGGCCAAGGCGGCTTTGCGCCAGGTCAACCGCACGGCTCACCAGACCAAGCGCACGGTCAAGGTGCGCGTTTCCTCCAAGGCGGTTCAAAAAGCTGCTGCGGCCAAGTCCACGCCACAGCAAGTTCGCACGAAGCAAAAGCGCGTGAGCCAGAAGTTGCTTGCACGCGCGAGCAAGCGCACGCCGCAAGCACGCGTGACGCGCCAAGCGGTGGCGACAGCCACTGTGGTCGCTGCGCCTGCTGTCATGTCTAGCCGTGCTGCGCCGTCTCCAGTGGTGATGGCAGATGCCTTGAAATTGCGCTCCAACGTCGCCTACGTGATCGATGCGCAAACGCGCGAAGTCTTGGTGAGCAAAAACGACGATGAGGTCTTGCCCATCGCGTCCCTGACCAAGCTGATGACGGCTTTGGTCATCCATGACCAGGGTTTGGATATGGAGCAACTCATCACCATCACCGACGATGATGTGGACCGGCTCAAAGGCAGCCGCTCGCGCTTGCGCGTGGGTTCCAAGTTGACCCGTGGCGAGTTGATGCATTTGGCCCTGATGTCCAGCGAAAACCGGGCTGCCCATGCCTTGGGCCGCACCTTCCCAGGTGGGCTGAACGCGTTTGTGGCCAACATGAATGCCAAGGCAGCTTTGCTGGGCATGACGTCCACGCACTACGTGGAGCCCACGGGTTTGTCCAGCGACAACCGCTCCAGCGCGCGCGATCTGGCCTTGCTGGTGGGCGTGGCCGCGACGCGGCCCATGTTGCGCGATCTCTCGACCGACGAGGGCGCAATGGTGCGGGCCAAGAACCGTGATTTGGCTTACCGCAACACCAATGCACTGGTGCGGTCAGACGACTGGGACATTGACTTGCAAAAGACGGGTTATATCCGTGAGGCCGGTCGGTGCTTGGTCATGAAGGCCAAGGTCGCAGATCGACCCTTGATCATGATCTTCCTGGACTCCGAGGGCAAGTACACCCGCCTGGGTGACGCCAACCGCGTGCGCAAATGGCTCGAGTCTGAGCCCCGCGCCAACCACGCCTCTTCGGCCTACGCCAGCCACAGTTGAGGCAGTTTCAGCCTCAGCACCATGCTGTCGAGGCTTTGCTTTTTACATCCCGGCCCAACCGAGGGCGCGAGAGATGTCGTTGGCGGTCGCCTTTAACTTGTTCGCCCAGGCATCGTCGATGCGGCTGGCGGGTGCTGAAATCGACAGTCCCGCAATCAACTGCCCTTGGTCATCGTGGATGCCTGCGGCCATGCAGCGCACGCCCAGTTCGAGCTCTTCGTTGTCACGCGCCATGCCGCTTTGGCGGGCTTGTTGCAATTCACGTTCCAAGGCACTGAGCTCGGTGATGCTGTTGCGCGTTTGGCCGGGCAGGCCCGTGCGGGTGGCGTAGGCGCGCACGCGAGCGGGTTCTTCAGCGGACAAAAACAATTTGCCCACGGAGGTCAGGTGCAAAGGCGCACGTCCGCCGATGGCCCGCACAACTTGCATGCCTGAGCGCTCGCTGTAGCTGCGTTCGATGTAGACAATCTCATCGCCTTGGCGCACGCTGAGGTTGACGGGTTGTTGAATCTGACGATAGAGCTCGCGCATGGGGCCCATGGCCACGTCGCGCACGTTCAGGCGCGCTTTGACCAAGTTACCCAGTTCCAATAGCCGCATGCCCAGGCGGTAGGAACCCGATTCGGGGCGATCGATGAAGCGACCGATGGCTAAATCGTTGAGGATGCGGTGTGCCGTCGATGGGTGCAGGCCTGCCTTTTCGCTGATTTCTTTCAGCGACATGGGCTCTTCTCGCGTGGCCAAGACTTCGAACAGGGTGAACATGCGCTCGATCACCTGCACGGTCGGTTTGGTCACGGGAGGCGGCAGCGGCGTGGGGGACATGGCACAGCGTAAAGTGGTTGACGCGCGATTTTACAAGATGAAATTTGAACGGACGCACTGACGACGATTCGTGTGTGCCGTCTGACACGCCGATGCGTTCCCAAGGCGACAGCGCTTCAGTCCCAGACCACCCAGCGGCCGTCGATCAGCCGCTCTTGGGGCGTGAAGCGGCTTTTGTAAGCCATTTTGGGGCTGTGCTCGATCCAGTAGCCCAGATACAAATAAGGCAGGTTCAAGGCCTTGGCCTTGTTGATTTGCCACAAGATGCTGTAGGTGCCCAGGCTCTCTTTGGCTTCGGGGTCGAAGAAGGTGTAGACCGCGGACAAGCCATCTCGCACCAAGTCAATGATGGAGACCATGACCAGTTGCGCTGGGCCCGTGTCTTGCGGCTGCCAGAACTCCACCAAACGTGTGTTCACGCGCGATGCCAGCAGGTATTGGCGGTATTGGTCGGGTGCGTCTTCGTCCATGCCCCCGCTGGGGTGGCGGGCACGCTGGTATTTCAGATACAGCGCATAGTGTTCGCTGGAAAAACTGGGCACCAAGGTTCGCGTCTGCAAAGCCGCGCTGCGGCGCCAAGCGCGTTTCTGCGAGGCAGAGGCCAGGAAGTTGCGCGTATCAATGCGCACTGAGATGCAGGCATCGCACTGGTCGCAATGCGGTCGGTAGGCAAAGCCGCCGCTGCGGCGAAACCCCTGGGTGATCAGGTCACTGTAGGCGTCTGCGTGCACACGCTCAGACGGTGTGGCGACTTGGGAGCGCGCCATGCGTCCAGGCAGGTAACTGCAAGGGAAGGCAGAGGTGGCATAGAACTGAATCGCCTCCCAAGGCAGCTCTTGGGCCTGACTCATGCGGCCTCCGGCACGCTGGCGATGGGGTACAAGCGCGTGTCCAGTTGCGCCCACAGTTGCGGGTGGAACACCCACTGCGGGGGCGCCAGGCTCGGGGCGACCAACTCGGTGACCGCATCCAAAAATGCATCGCGATGAACCGGCATGGCGCCCATGGACGCCAAGTGTGGGGTTTCTTGTTGGCAGTCGATCACCGGCATGTCGTGCGCTCGACAAAAGGCGACCAATGCGGCCAGGGCGATTTTTGAGGCATCGGTTTGTCTGGAGAACATGGACTCGCCGTAGACCATGTGGCCGATGTTGACCACATATAGCCCACCCACCAGTCGCTCGTGTGCATACACCTCAACGCTGTGCGCCAAGCCGCTGCGGTGCAAAGCGGCGTAGGCTTCGATGAGTTCAGCCTGAATCCACGTGCCGCGCTGGCCGCGCCTAGGCGTTTGTGCGCAGGCTTCGATGACGTCGATGAAGGCGCTGTCCATGTGCACTTGTAGGCTGCCGTCAGTGAGCCCCCGCGAGATGGTTTTGCGCAAGCTGCGGTGGAGTTTGAAATGCGCACCCCGTTAAATGGAATCATCGGGACGCTTGCCTTGTTAGAAGATACCAAGC
>JALRFN010000419.1 GCA_023268425.1 Burkholderiaceae bacterium
TGGTAGAAGCACCCAATTCTTTCATCGCCTCTAGATACATGACGTAGTGGCTATTGGGCACTCCATGGACATCTAGATCACTCTCCTCGCCCCAAACAATTTCATTGATAAAACGCGTAATTTGGGGATGTGGCGCGGGCACCCAGGGCACAGAGACGCAACTCAAACTTTGTTGTAGCGATTTGAGCAGCGACATAAAATCCCACACGGCAAATGATGGGCAACTCCAAACCCTGGGCACTCAAGCCTTGGTTCAGCTGACGCAAGCGCTCCACCCCTTGGTCCAGACGCAAGACGATGGCTTGGGCGCGAGGCAAGCTGGCCACCGCCGTCTGCAAGCGATCAAACACCTGCACATCCCAACCCAAGTCTGCAAACCGTGCGTGCGCGTCCAAACCCAAGGACTGGTCAGCGTCCAACCAAATCAATTGGCGTTGGGTCAACGGAGAAGTGGCGTGCATGGCAAAGGTTTGTCAAAACTTTGCCGCCTTGTAGCAACCGATATGCCATAGCCTGTAAGCATTCAAATCCGTGCCAAATCAAGCACATGCAGCCGCCAAAAACAATTCCTCTGTTTTCAGTGTCGAAGACCAGACACTTTCACGCCCTCACAGCGCGGGGCAGCGGGCGTAGTTGGAGTCTTGGCAAGCTTTTGCCGCCCGTTTCGCCGCCGTCACCTCGTCTTCCTTCAACTGGTAAGAGGCGTAGTCACGCACCAGCGAGGCGTCTGCATTGCCCTGGGCCGCTGCGATTTCGCCCCAGACAAAGGCCTTGAGCAACTCCGGCTCACCGCGATTGGCATCGCCAGACAAATAAGTGTGCGCCGCCATCAACTGGCTGCTCACATGGCCTTGCTTGGCCGCAGCCACCCACAGCTTTTGCGCCTCGGTGATGGCCCGGGGCACGCCCTCGCCCTTGCTGTACATCAGCCCCAACATGTACTGTGCGGGCGCCAACTCTTTTTGTGCGGCCTGACGAAACCAACGCGCCGCTTCGCGCAAATTGCGCTCCACGCCGTAGCCGTAGTAATAAAGCGTGCCCATGTTGTACATGCCTTCGGGCGCACCACCTGCGGCCGCCTCGCGGTACCAGCGCACCGCCTCGACGTAACTTTGCGGCACGCCAAAGCCGCGCTCGTACATGTAGCCCAAATTGGCTTTGGCCTTGGCATCACCGGCGTCTGCGGCGGACTTCCAGGCGCGCAGTGCGGTGGCGTAATGCCCGCGCTCCAAGGCCGCCACACCGATTTCGACCGGGTTGTTGGCCACAGGCGCAGGCGACTGCGCGCTCGCCCCCGCGCTGAACACGATGGCCGCTGCGACACACGTCCGCCCAAAATGCTTCACAAGACCCACTTCATCACCTCACTTGCGTCCAGCCCCAGGCTTGTCCTGGCGCGCTGCGCGCGGCTGAAACGACATGCACTCGCGTCCGTCGGCCGACTTGACCTCCCAGATCGGCAACAGACGCGATTTGAAACCCATGACCCGGCAGACATAGGGAAAATTGCGGTCATAACTGACCCCAAAATGCTGACAACCACGGCACAGCCCGTCGCGCTCTGGCGGCTTGATCAACATCAGCGCTGCCGTCGACTTTCCGCGATGTCACGAATCGCCAAACGCCAAGGCTCCAATGCCGCGCGCTCAGCGTCGGCCTTTTGCTGCTGGCGGTGTTGCCACCATTTCCAAGCCACCACCGCGAAAAACGCAAAGATCACCAGATCGCCAACGATGGCGCCGTAATTGATGCCCTTGGGCAAGGCCAAATCCGGCGCCATGAACTTGGCCGCGACCACGCAACCCACCAAAATCAAAAACACCCGAATGCGCAAGCACAGCTTGCAAGGCTTCTTTTTCGTGCGCATACCCACCTCAAACTGCTTCCAACGCCCACGCCGCCACCGCGCACTCAGGCGCTCGGCGCATGGTCAGAAACCCGACAAAAGCAACAAACACGCCAGCACCAGGCCCCCTCCCTCAACGTTGCCCCAACAGCACTCCCCCCAAAACCCGACCGGTCGCCGCGTCGCCACCATGCATCCAGAAGCCCACGGGCTTGGGCTCAACTCTTGCTTGCCTGTGACGATTCTTTGAGTTGGAGTGCGCCAAGCGTTCATGAAAAGCACCTGCGTCGCCTGCGGCGAGACCCTTTCGGCTTCAGCCCAGCACTGCCCTGCCTGCGGTGCGGCGCAGACGCGCGCCCAAAAAACGCGCAGCCAGGGCAAACGCCCACTGGACGACGTGGAGGACGCGCAAGTGCTGAACGCACCGCCCAGCGCGCCGCACCCCAAGCCCAAGCCAGCCACCAAAGACGTGATTGACGTCCAGTCACTGGCTGAGGCCCCCCACGAGCCTCGAGAGCAAGCCCGCGAACAGCAGCGCCTCGACGCCATCCAACAAGACCAAGGCGTGGCCAGAGCCAAACTGGTCAAGCAAGCCTTTGCCCAGTTTCAAATGCAGTCCAAGCTGGAGCAGCGCGCCGGCACA
>JALRFN010000041.1 GCA_023268425.1 Burkholderiaceae bacterium
GGAGGCGGTGTTCCTGCGTGTGCGCGGCGTCTTGCGCGTCGAGTCTGGCTATGCCAACGGGCACCTCGACGCGCCCAGCTACGAGGCCGTGTGTGGCGGGCAGACTGGTCACGCGGAAGTCGTGGCGCTGGAGTTTGACCCTGGGGTGTTGTCACTCGACGAGGTCTTGAGCGTGTTTTTTGCCATGCACGACCCCACCACCTTGAACCGCCAAGGCAACGACGTGGGCACGCAATACCGAAGCGGCATTTACACCAGCGATGAAGCGCAAACCCAGGCGGTGCAGCGGTTCATGGCGGCGTTGCCGCGCGATCCGCACTGGGCGGGCACGCAAGTGGTCACCGAAGTTCAGCCACTGCAAGCCTACTGGCCGGCCGAGGCTTACCACCAACGCTATTACGAAGCGCACCCGCAGCAAGGTTATTGCGCTTACATCATCGCGCCCAAGGTGCAAAAGCTCATGCGCGATTACCAGCGCTACTTGGCTTGAAGGCGACAGCTGCCGGGCGCTCATCGGGGTAGGGCGCGTCGGGCTGGACGTATGATCGCGGCCTATTTTCGCGGTACCCCCACATGTTTTCTGTTCAAGCCCAGGTTTGGCAAGCGTTGGCGCCTGTCTTTGTGTTGATCGCGGCGGGCGCGATGGCGGTGCGCTTGGCGTGGATCAACCAAGCCACGGTCACCCAGCTGTCGACACTGGTGTTTTACGTGTTCATGCCGGGGCTGTTGTTTCGCACCATGTCCAAGGCTGACTTCGCCGCCCTGGACTTTGCGCCACCCTTGACTTACATGGGCGTGATTCTGCTGGCGCTGATCGGGCTTTGGTGGTGGCGCGGGCGTTCGTCCTATGCGGTGGCTTTGGCCTTGTGCAGCGTGTTCTCCAATCTGGTGATGATCGGCGTGCCACTCATCACCGTGGCCTACGGCCCGCCAGGTTTGGTGACCTTGCTGACTCTGGTGTCGGTGCACGCGATGGTCCTGCTGACCGTGGGCACCATGGGTCTGGAGTGGGCCAGGGCGCGGGAGCGTTCCCATGCCGGTGGCTTGTCAACAGGTTTGGGTCGGCAGTTGATGCAGGCAGCGCGCGGCGCGATTGTTCATCCCGTGCCGATTCCCATTTTGGCTGGCTTGGCTTTTTCTGCGACGGGATGGGCTTTGCCTGAAGTGGCGGATCGAACTTTGCAATGGCTGGGCGCCGCTGCCGGGCCCTTGGCGCTGGTGATGTTGGGTGCCAGCACGTTTTTGCGCCCGATTGCCCAACAATGGCGCCACACCATGGGCTTGGTGATCTTCAAACTCTTGTTACAGCCAGCACTGGTCTTCGCCGTCACCTGGCTGTGGGGTTTACGAGGCTTGCCGCAAACGGTCTTGGTGGTGGTGGCGGCCTTGCCCGTGGGCGCCAACGTGTTTTTGTTCTCGCAGCGTTATCAGGTCGCCGAGCAAGAGGTCAGCGCGGCCAGCAGTTTCAGCACCTTGTTGGCCGCTTTGACCGTCAGCGCGTGGATGCTGTTCATGGGCTGGTTCACCCATTGAACGGGTCGGCGCGTGGACTCAATAGTCTTGGCTGATGGCGCGCCCCGCAGCCACTTGCGCTTGGAAATAGCCTTGGAAGCTCAGCGCCACGCTGGACAACACAGCCGCCGCACCGATCATGAGCGCCAGCGCCAAACCGATGAAGGCACCCCACGTGGTGCGTGCTTGTGGCAAGTCGTCTGGTGCGCCGGGGTTGAACAAGGCGTTCCACTTGTTGGGTGCCATCAAGCCATAGATGATCGCCGTTAAGCAAGCCGCGCCCAGGGTGATGCCAAAGATGGGCATCAACACCCAAGCCAGCACGTCGTTTTGGCCCAAATTGTTGAAGCGCATCACGCCGACGATGCCCGCCAAGGCAAAGGGCACGTGCAGCCATCCCCAAACGTCTTTGATGCCGCGCAGGTAAAAGCGGTGCACGCCAAAGAGACCAAATAAAAATGCCAGCCAAGTGGCGATGGTTTTGGACTTCATTTCAATTTTCCTCAGGCGCGCTGGTCGCGCCAGCGCCAATGGCTTTTTGCATCAAAACCACGTCCAACCATTGGCCGAATTTCCACCCGCAGTGACGCATCACGCCCTGGTGGGCAAAGCCCAGCGAGCGGTGCACGCCAATTGAGCCCTGGTTGTTGCTGTCGCCAATGACGGCGAGCACTTGGCGCACGCCGCGGGTTTCGAGTTGGCGCAACAACTCGGACAAGAGCAAGCGCCCCAGACCTCGACCTGCCGCATCGGGATGCAGGTAAATCGAGTCCTCAGCCGAGAAGCGATAAGCCGGGCGAGGTTTGAACCAGTTGGCGTAGGCAAAGCCCATCACGGTTTGCGCGTCGCACACGATCAAGTAGGGCAGCCCCTTGGCCAACACGTCCTGGCCTCGGTTGCGCATTTCGACTTCGCTGGGCGGCTCGGTTTCAAAGGTGCCTGTGCCGTGCTGCACGTGGTGTGCGTAGATGGCGGCGATGGCAGGCCAATCGGCTTCTGAAACGGGGCGAATGGTGATCATGGTGGCTGCGAGTGTACCCAACACCACAGGGGCAGGGCAGTCCGTCGGGAAGCTGGCTATAATGGCAGGCTTTACAGCGTTTCGGTGGCCGGGTGGCCAACCGTGTGTCTCAGGCGCTGAAACCTGCGTGAATTTCAACGAGGAACCCATATGGTCGTGATCCGACTTGCCCGTGGTGGCTCCAAAGCCCGTCCCTTTTTCAACATCGTGGTGGCCGACAAGCGTGCCC
>JALRFN010000071.1 GCA_023268425.1 Burkholderiaceae bacterium
TGACGGCTACGGTCTTCATACCGGCCGCGCGGCCAGCCTCGATGTCTCGAAGATCATCACCCACGTAGACCGTGTGCGTGGGCTCTAGCCCAGCACGTCGGCAGGCCTCAAACAGCGGCTCAGGGTGTGGCTTGGCGTGCGCGGTGGTGTCGCCACCGACGATGCATGAGGCCTTGGCAAAAGCAGGCAAGGCTTCTAGCAAAGGCAGCGCAAAACGCTCCATTTTGTTGGTGACGATGCCCCAGGACAATCCAGCCCGACCCAACGCACTGAGCATGTCCTCAACGCCATCGAAAATGCTTGTCAGCTCGCAAAGGCCTGACGCGTATTCGTCAAAGAACTCCTCACGCAAAGCGGCAAACTCAGCGTCTTCTGGAGACAAGCCGAAACCCACTTTGAGCATGCCTCGAGCCCCAGAGCCCGCCCAAGCCCGGTAGTTGGCCAATGGCAAGGCAGACAAGCCTCTGCGCAGGCGCATGCGGTTGGTGGCTGCGCCCAGGTCTGGCGCGCTGTCAATCAACGTGCCATCCAAATCGAACAGAACACCCTGCCACGCGCTCACACACCCTCCAGGCGCTGGGTGGCCAGCATGTAGTTCACGTCCAGACTCGGCGTCAAAAAATAACGTTGGGTCAAAGGGTTGTAGGTCAAGCCTTCACTTGCACGCAGATGCAAGCCGTTGGCGCGGCACACTTCGGCCAATTCACTGGGGCGAATCAACTTGGCGTATTCGTGCGTCCCTTTGGGCACCAAACCCAAGACGTATTCGGCGCCGATGATGGCTTGGGTCAGTGACTTCCAATTGCGGTTGATGGTCGAGAAAAACACCCAACCGCCAGGTTTGACCAAACGGGCGCAGGCGGCCACCACGCTAGCTGGGTCAGGTACGTGCTCCAACATTTCCATGCAGGTCACGGCATCAAAGCTCGCAGGGCACTCGTCGGCCAAGCCTTCAACGCTGATCTCTCGGTACTGCTCTTCCCAACGCCCGCCAGACTCCAAGGCATGGAGTTTGGCAATCTTGAGTGACTTACTGGCCAGATCGACCCCCAAGGCCCGGGCACCTGCGGCCGCCATGGCGTGCGTCAAAATGCCTCCGCCACAGCCCACATCGAGAACATCTCGACCATGCAACGGCGCAAAGCGCTGAATCCACCCCAATCGCAAGGGGTTGATGTCGTGCAGTGACTTGAGCTCGCCTTGAGGGTCCCACCAAGCGTGAGCCAAGTCTGAAAATTTTTGCAACTCTGATTGGTCTGCGTTCGCGTGCATGCTCGTCATGCGCCGATTATGCAAAGAGAATGACCGGTGGTCATCAAACCTGTGCGCACTGCGTCAACAAAAAAGCCGCACCCGAAGGGTGCGGCTTGATCAGTGTCACGGCCTGAGCACAGCTCAGATCGAAGCAGGCTCGCAATTACTTGCGGGTGCCGACCACTTCCACTTCAACGCGGCGGTTTTTCGCACGGCCAGCGCGGGTTGAGTTGGTGGCCATGGGGCTGGTTTCGCCCTTGCCTTCGGTGTAAACGCGCTTGGCGTCAACACCCTTAGAGACCAAATAGGCCTTCACAGCAGCAGCACGGCGCTCAGAGAGTTTCTGGTTGTAGCCGGCATCGCCAGTTGCGTCGGTGTGACCCACGGCAACCAAAACTTCCAAATCAACCGAAGCCAGCTTCTCAACCAAAGAATCCAAGCGGGCTTTGCCTTCAGGCTTCAACACAGCTTTGTC
>JALRFN010000086.1 GCA_023268425.1 Burkholderiaceae bacterium
CCGGCAGACCGCCCACGCTTTGCGCTCTAAGTCGCGCCTGCCGCGCCCGAGCCCAAAGGCGCCAGGCTTTCTTGACTCAACGGCGCGGTGATGGCTTGCACCAAACCGTGACTTGCCAACCACGCCGAGGCTTGTGGTGTCAGGTGCGCACGATCCCAAGTCGTGATGCTGGCGGCCACATCCGCCGGATCCAGGTGCGTCAAACAACCTGCGGTGTTGCACAAGACCGCCAAGGTGTCAAAGTAGGTCGCCCGTGCCGACACATATACCGCGCTGCTCAAACGCTGTCTCAAGTGCTGATTGCCTGACACCACGGCCTGGTCGATGCCCTGCCAAGTGCGCTGCGCTTGAGTAGCCCACAAGCGGCGAGCAAATAACTGCGGCAAATCGCTGTGCCAATGCGGGCTGGGGCCCATAAAAATGGTGCGCGGCACACCCGCTTGCGCCAAGGCTTGCGCAAAGGCCTCCAAGGTATCCGCCTCGTGGCCCGCATCTTGAGCCACCACCACCACCTCTGGTCGTTGGCGTCGCACGGTTTGCATGGCGGTGTAGTTAGACTGCAGGCACTGACTCGTGGCAGACGGCTGAGTGACGTCCCAGCGTGGCGTGCAGCCCGTGGAGGTCACCTGCAACAATTGCCAATCGGCGGGCAGGTGATCGCGCAAGCCAGGCGCCAAAGCTTGCGCATGGGAGTCCCCCCAAAGCAAGACGGCGTGCGCTCGGCCATCGCGGTCGGTGCAGTCAGACGCCAAAGCGGCACGAGGCGCGCTGTTGACGATGCCACCGGGCAGGCGTCCTTCTCTCAAATAACGATCAGTGTCGAAAAAAGCGCACTCTTGGCGCCACTGGCGGCGCAAATCAAGCTTCTCGAAGTACTGCCAAGTGGGGTAGCGATTTTGGAAATACGCCATGAAGCGTTCTTGTGCCTCGATGCGCGAAGGCCAGCCCTGGGCCTGACGCACCGCCCAGCCCGCAGCAGCCACTGCCAATAAACCCAGGCCCAAAGCTCCAACGACCACACGGCGCCATGACGCGCTGCGCGTCGCGGCGCGTACCGGCCGCTCTAAGCCCCAGTAAGTCCACTCGGCCAACAGCCCCGCCAGCGCCAACACGCCCAGCCGGTGTGCAACTGACAACGGCTCGCTGGCGTAAATTTCAGCCAACACCAACAGCGGCCAATGCCACAAATACAGCGGATAGCTGATCAAGCCTACGTGCACCCAAAACGGGTGAGCCCACACGCTCCGGTTTAAGCGAGCCCGCAGCCCCGCCGCCAACACCGCCCAAGTCCCAGCCACGGGCAACAAGGCCCACAACCCTGGATAAGAACGGGTGCTATCCAAAAACCCTACGGCCAATGCCAAGCAAGCCACACCTGCCGCCGCCCACAGACTGGGTGACACGCGGCCAAGCAACTGCCTGTGTTCGATGGGCAGCGCCGCCAAGGTCGCGCCTGCCGCCATTTCCCACAAGCGCGTGTGCGGTGCGTAAAACGCCAAAGATCCGCCTCGCGCGGTGGTCCACACGCTGGCCAATAGAGACGCGAGCATCACCAGCACCACCCAGCGGCTCGGGCGCTGCGTCCACCGCGCCAAAGCCATCAACACCAAAGGCCACAGCAGGTAAAACTGCTCCTCCACCGCCAAGCTCCACAAATGCAACAGCGGTTTGGTGTGGGCCGCAGCGTCGAAATAACCCGCCTCGCGCCACAAGACCCAGTTCATAACGAAGGCAGCGCCCGCAGCAACGTGTTCACCCAAGCGCGCGTATTCATCGGCAAACAACACCAATGCGCCTAAGCACAGGCTCACCACCAAGACCAACAACAAGGCGGGCAGGATGCGGCGCATGCGCCGGGCGTAAAACCCCGTCAAAGCGAATTCGCCGCGCGCCAAATCCAGCAAAATCAAACGGGTGATCAAAAAGCCCGAAATGACAAAAAACACATCGACGCCCACAAAGCCGCCGGGCAGCCATTCGGGAAAAGCATGGAAACCCAACACCGACAACACAGCGAAAGCGCGCAAGCCGTCGATATCAGGACGGTAGTCGAGAGTGGCGGAACCAGGAGCGCTGAGCATCGAATGGCGGCGGCCCTCAGGCCAGAGCGGGATGAAGCATGGCTGGATCGTCCTTAACCTGTTGCGGTCAGCATCCATCCGACGGGCCGCGCAACACGGCCGAGGACCCAAGCGCCACTCGGGTCTGCTGCGCGATGGCTGCGAAAAGAAGTGGTGCCGGTTGTCGGACTCGAACTGACGACCTATCGCTTACAAGGCGAGTGCTCTACCAACTGAGCTAAACCGGCGCGGCACGCATTCTAGCCGCCCATGAAGCTTGAGCGAGGCATCTGGCCCTCAAATGCCAGCAGTCGGCTGCTCAGGCAACGCTGCCAGCAGAGCTTGCGCATAGGCTTGGTGCGCCGCCTGCGTCATGCGCAAACGCGTCTCCAAAGTCGCTACGGTTTGCTCCCACGCCTCGAGTTGTTGCACCTGCGCGCCGTGCAGCAAGCCGGCCAAGGTTTGCTCTAAGGCACGGGTGAAGCCCGCCACATCACACAACGGCGAGTTGGCCATGGTCGCACGCAACCGCGTTCGCCAGTGCAATAAGCTGCTGGGGTCGCTGGCCAAGGCCACCGCCACACCCACATAAGCCGAGACGTCCGCGGCCACCCACTCAGCGCGACCCATGGCGTACAAAAACGCGGCGGTTTGTCGCCCGACCACACGCGGCCCCGCCAGCGTAACCACCGGCACCCCCATCCACAAAGCCTCGCAACTGGTCAGGCCACCAGTGAACGGGAACGGGTCAAGCGCGATGTCGATGTCAGCATATTCAGCCAACATGTCCTTGTGAAAACTCGGTCCACGCAATTCCACACGCGACGGCGAAACACCGTGCTGCTCAAACTGCCCGTGCACGCGCTGGCACAACTCTGCGTCGTTAAAGTTGCGCCACTTCAGCACCAGCCGGGAATCCGGTACGGCATTCAATATGCTCGCCCACACTGCGAACAAGGTTGGCGTGTATTTGGCGGTGTTGTTGAACGACCCAAAAGTGATCCGCCCACGCTTAGCGTTGGGTGCAGGCGCCACGGCGAGGTCTTGCATCCAGTCCTGCGCTTGGTAACACAAGCGACCACCCCGCAGCCGCACAATGGGTTCGACAAACTGCGCTTGCACCGACGCAGGCGCGTGCACCTCGTCCAACAACACCGCATCCACGCACGACAGGCCGGTGGTCGCGAAATAGCCCAACCAAGATACCTGCACCGGCGCGGGCCGGTGGGCGAACACACGCAGCCGCGAACCCGCCGTATGTCCCGACAAGTCGACCAAAACGTCAACGCCATCGGCGCGAATCTGAGCCACCAAAGCGCGATCAGTCAGCCCATGGACTCGCCGCCAATGCGAAGCAGCTTTGATTTCTTGGCTGACCGCGTCAAACACGTCGCCCGCGCTGTAGACGTAGACCGCAACACGCTGGCGGTCGTGGGCTGCCAGGACACCACGCACGAACAAACCCACTGTGTGCTGACAAAAATCAGCGCCTAAATATCCCACACGCATGGGCCCACCATCAGGTGGACGCAGCGCGGGGCGCGGCTGTGGGCCACCGGCTTGGTTCTCTGCCCACGACGCCCAAGAACGCGCGGCTTGCAAGTGCTCGTCATCGCTGCAAGCCGGGTCATACGACATGGCCATGAGCAACTGACGCCGCACACGCTCGTCGAAGGGGTGCTCGCGCAACAGACGCGCGCTGATGGCGCGCGACAAACCGTGCTCGCCATAGTCCAAAGCCAGCGATGCGTGCGCGGCATGAACGCGCACATCATTTGGCGCCCACGCCTCCAAGCGCGCCAAGGTCTGCGCAGCGTCACCCAAAAAGCCAGCGCTGTGCAGCAAGGCAGCGACCTCTAAGCCCAGAGCCACATCCGTCGCCGCACCCTCAGCCCCCTCAGCCCAGCCGAGTAAAGCGGCCTGCATGCGCGCAAATTGACCGCGCCTTGCGTGCTGGCGAGCCTGCAAAACACCCTGTACCCGGGGAGAGAGCTGCCCAAGAAGCGACGCCTTCAGCACAGACTGCTCCCCAGCATCGCCGAGGGCTCGGCGCGCTTTGCCAGGCTCGAAAGCGGTTGAAAAATGGGCACGGGTTACAAGTCATGCATTGAAGTCAATTTGAGTATTTTATGAGCGGTTAAGGTCTCATCAGACCCGCTGATCACTGGCAAGCGCAGATCCCCTTGCCGCTGCCGCCCCAGCCCTTCATGGCTTGTGCCATCATTCGGGGCGCCACACCCACTCACCACGCCCATGAACCAAGCACACCCGACTGAGCGCGACGGCCCAGAACACCGCCCCAAGCTGTCGCTGGTCGTGGTGGCCTATGACATCGCGCGGGAGTTGCCGCGCACGCTCTACACCTTGTCTGCGCTTTATCAACGCGACATCGTCGAGAAAGACTTTGAAGTCATCGTCGTTGACAACGGCTCGCCACAAGCCGTAGATCCGACCATTTGGCAAGACTGGCGGGGCCAATTCCGATTGCTGCGCGTCAGCAGGCCCAGCCCATCACCTGCCAACGCCGCCAACCAAGGCATTGCCGCTGCACGCGCGGACCACGTCGGTGTGATGATTGATGGCGCGCGCATGTGCAGCCCCGGTTTGCTCAGCCAGGCGTGGCGGGCCTGTCAGACCAACGACCACGCCGTGGTCGGTGCCTTGGGTTGGTACTTGGGTTATGACTACCAGCGCCAATCCATGCTAGTGGGCTATGGACCTGAACAAGAAGACGCGCTGTTGGCGCGCACCGACTGGCAACAAGACGGCTACAGCCTGTTCAGCATTTCAGCCATGGATGAGTCCTCCACCGATGGCTGGCACGCTCCCGTGGCCGAATTCAACGCCATCTTCATGCATCGCGAGCGCTGGGACGATTTGCAAGGCTTTGACACCCGCTTTGACATGCCCGGCGGTGGTTTGGTGAATCTGGACTTGTGTAAGCGCGCTCTAGAGGCGCCCCAGGCGCAAGCCATTGTGTTGCTCGGTGAGGCGACGTTTCACCAGCAGCATGGGGGCGTAGCCACCAACACGCCACTGGACCAGGCCTTGAGAGATTGGACGCGTTGGAGCGAGCAATACGAGACCATTCGCGGCAAGCCTTACGACCTCCCGCACACCCAGCGCAGCATCCAATATTGGGGCAGCTTGCCCCCCAGCATGCGCTTGCATTACTTGCGTGCCTTGGCCTTTCCCTCGCAAGCAGCGGCGCGGGAGGCCCACCCCATGGGGTCAGCGTTCAATGTGCAGCACTGGGCCATGCCCAGCCATGTTTGGCGTGAAGCCGATCTGACGCCACAGCAAACTGCGATTCGCGAGCTGCTGGCGCAGGCTTTGACTCAAGAGCGCTACAGCGAACTGGCCGCAGCATGCCGCCACCTGCGCCGTGACATGCCCGAGTGGGGGGCGCCACAACACCTATTGAGCTTGGTTTGTGCTTGGTCACCCCACGGTGAAGCCCCGCCGCCCAAAGACGGTGAATCCGGCGACTTACTTGAGACACTGACGACACTGTTGTGTGCTGGGGCTGAAGCATCTCACCCAACTGCACAGGCCAACGCCGCGCAAGCAGAGTTGCAACACCTGCGCGCTGAAATGGCACTCGCGCAAAGTCGTGAAGCCCTCTGGCACACCAGCGTGCACCAACTCACCCACGAGCTCTCACTGGCCCAATCAGAATTACAGACCACGTATGCATCGCTCAGCTGGCGGCTCACTGCGGGCTTGCGCGCCGTGCACACCTGGATACAAAAGGCGCGACGCCCGCGCTGAAGCCCCTGACAAAACCATTACCCATGAAACTCGCCGAACTGCTGGACCCCAAGCACAACAACCTGGACCTGTTCAGGTTGATCGCTGCGGCGCTGGTGATTTATGGCCACGCATATGCGCTGAATCCACAAACCGGCCACACAGATTTTTTGTACCAAGCGCTGCACTTTGACTACACCGGGTCTTTTGCTGTCAAGATTTTCTTTTTCATCAGTGGCTTGGTGGTCGGCAACAGTTTGCTCAGCAAACAGGTGGTGTCTGAGTTTTTGGTCGCCCGGTTTTTTCGCATCATGCCGGCGCTGGCTTGGGTGCTACTGGTGTCGGCCTTGGTGATTGGGCCTCTGTTCACCACTGAAGCCATGAGCGCTTACCTGCGCCACCCGCAAACCTGGGCCTACATTTGGGACAACTTGATTTTCGAGAGCAATTTCAGGCTCCCAGGCCTGTTTGCCGACAACCCCTACAAATCTGCCGTGAATGGTTCCCTGTGGACGCTTCCGTACGAAGTGGGTGCTTACTTAATGCTTTTGGGCTGCTTCGCTCTCGGCCTGTTTCGCCTGCCCTTGCTGGCCGTGGCGGTGTTGGTCTTGATCTGGCTCGACGCCTACAGCGGCAACGCCTACCTGTTCACCTGGCGCCCCATCAACCATGAAATAGACCTGCTGGCACCATGCTTTGCGACCGGCGTGGCCATGGCCTATTTCAAGAACCGCATCGACATCACCCTCACAGGGGTACTGGGCTTGTGGCTTATCGCGGCCTTGTTCGCGCAGTCACCGCACTTCGAAATTTTGTTCTATGCGCTGAGCTTCTATGCCCTGCTTTACCTTAGCGCCCACCCCTGGGTGCTGCGTCTGAAGCCCAGACATGACTTGTCATACGGCGTGTACCTGTGGGGGTTTCCGATCCAGCAAAGCTTGGCCCACAGGACTTTGATTCGGATGGGAGATGGCTGGAGGCTGACATCCAGACCAAGGCCGGAAACCTAAAAGTAATCAGCACCTATGTCCACTCCGGTGAGGCCGATACTCCCAAGCAGGTCGAGAAATACAAGTTCCTCGAGGCGATGAAGGCTCGAATGGCCGAGTTGATCGCAACGCATGAGCTGGCGGTCGTGGTCGGCGACCTCAACGTTGGGCACACCGAGCTGGATATCAAGAACTGGAAGGGCAATCTCAAATCAGCTGGCTTCCTGCCAGAGGAGCGCGCCTACTTCGAT
>JALRFN010000095.1 GCA_023268425.1 Burkholderiaceae bacterium
CAATGCGCCGTCTGCCGTGTGAAAAGACTGCGTCCAAAATTGGTCCGCCGCGTCTGGGGCTGCTGCTTGGGGTCGCCAGCGCTGCCAGCCAAACCCTGCACCCAGGCCTGCGGCCACAGCGGCCGTGGCGGCAAACAGGGCACGGCGAGTGATGGTGTTCATAGCGGGTGCTCACTTTCGGCGATCAATTCTTGGAGAGACGACAAATCACCACGCGGCGCCTGCCCCGTTTTGTCGGCTTTGACGGCACCGCGCAGGTCGTCGGCGTCATACAGGGTCATGACGACCGCCACGCCGGTGTCCCAGTCGGGCAGCTGTTCCAAGACAATCAACTGGGGCACGGGTTGGCCTCGAACACCGAATCCTTCGCCAGTGTCGAAGCGCACGCCCTGGTTGAGCAAATCAATTTCGGGCATCTTGGCGTCGTCGCAGTACAAATCCAGGTGAACGTCGCTCCAATGTGTCGCGATGCCCAACCAAACCGCCCCACTGAGGTGTGGACGATAGGCGCTCATGCGCTGCATCCATCGGGCGGCCAAATGACGCAAGTCCCGCAGCGCGCGCGCTTGTTCTTCGCCACCATACAGGGCGATGTGCTCGCGCACCGCCTGCAACACCAACTGGTTGTCCGGTAGGGCGGTGCGCTGGGGAAAGCCCAAGTCTTCAGCCGCGTGGCGCTTGGCCGCTGCCCAAGTCATGCCGTCGTCAACGATCTTGCTGGCCGCTGCCTGTGCGATTTCCCACTTGTTGTTGTCCATGGCGGTATTGTGCCGCGTGGTCAAACCTACAATCCGCGTCCATGCACATACACATTTTGGGGATTTGCGGCACCTTCATGGGGGGCTTGGCGGCATTGGCAGTCGAGGCCGGGCATCGCGTGACGGGCTGTGATGCCGCCGTTTACCCGCCAATGAGCGATCAGTTGATGGCTTTGGGCATCGATTTGGTCGAGGGCTACGGCGTCGAGCAGATGGCCTTAAAGCCTGACGTTTACGTCGTGGGCAACGTGGTCTCGCGTGCACGCTTGGCTGATGGTGCGCCGAAATTCCCCATCATGGAGTCCATACTGGATCAAGGCTTGCCCTACCTCAGTGGTCCTGAATGGTTGCGCGAGCATGTCTTGCAAGGCCGCCATGTTTTGGCAGTTGCTGGCACGCATGGCAAAACCACGACGACGGCAATGCTGAGCTGGATTTTGCAGGCCCAGGGCATGACGCCGGGCTTTTTGATCGGTGGCGTGGCGCGCAATTTTGGGCGCTCAGCCCAGTTGGGGGCATTGGCCAGCGGCCAGCAGCGGCCCCTGTTTGTCATCGAAGCCGACGAATACGACACCGCGTTTTTTGACAAACGCAGCAAGTTTGTGCACTACCGACCGCGAACCGTGGTGTTGAACAATTTGGAGTTTGACCACGCCGACATTTTTGATGACTTGGCCGCCATCGAGCGCCAATTCGCCCATTTGTTGCGAACCGTGCCCAGCGCTGGCCAGGTGATTGCGCACGGGGACAGTGCGGCCTTGGATCGGGCTTTGGCGCAAGGTGTTTGGGCGCCTGTTGAACGCTTTGCTTCGGCGAGCGCGGAATGGCGTGCCGAAGGCGATCCGAGCGACTTCAGCGTTTGGCACCGGGGACAGCGCGTCGGCCAAGTGCGCTGGACGCTGCAAGGGGCGCACAACCAAGCCAATGCATTGGCGGCGATCGCCGCCGCGGCTCACGTGGGCGTTGCGCCAGCGCAAGCGGCTGATGCATTGGGAGCCTTTGAAAACGTCAAGCGGCGCATGGAGTTGCGCGCTCAAGTTGCACTGGCTGGTTCCAGCGCTGGCTTGGCGCCGGTGTCGGTTTACGACGACTTCGCGCACCACCCCAGTGCCATCGCCACCACTTTGGCGGGTTTGCGCACGCGCTTGAACGCTGACGGCAACACCCAGGCCCAGCGCATCCTCGCTGTGTTCGAGCCGCGCAGCAACACCATGAAGCTGGGCACCATGAAGGCCCAATTGCCGCAAGCTTTGGCGGCCGCTGAGCTCGCCATTTGCCACACGGGCGGCTTGGGCTGGGACGCGCGAGAAGCCTTGGCACCTATGGGCGCACGCGCCATTTGTACCGACAGCATCGAAGCCACGGTGGCGGCAGTGGTCGCCCACGTTCAAGCGGGAGACCACATCGTGTGCATGAGCAACGGCGGTTTTGGCGGTGTGCACGAACGCTTGATATCCGCTTTATCTGCGACTTGAGGCGTCCGCGCGACTTGAGTCGGGCGCACCAGGCCGAAGGCGCTGGTGTGCAGGCCGGTTTCAAGCCTTTTTGCGTCGGGCTTTGATGGCGCCGTCCAAAATCTCCAAGACCTGTTCCGAGTCACCCCAGCCAATGCAGGCGTCGGTGATCGATTGGCCGTAGTGCAAAGCCGTGGCATCGTCTTTGCCAGGGGTGAACTTTTGAGCCCCAGCTTCGATGTGGCTTTCGACCATGACCCCAAAAATCTGTGTGCTGCCCTGGCTGATTTGTGTCGCCAAGTCACGCGCCACATCGACTTGGCGCTCGTGCTTTTTCTCGCTGTTGGCGTGTGAGCAATCGACCATCAAGCTGGGGTGGAGTTTGGCTTTGACCAAATCGTCGCAAGCTGCTTGCACACTGGCGGCATCGTAGTTGGTGGTCTTGCCACCCCGCAGGATCACGTGGCAGTCGCGGTTGCCGTTGGTGCGCACGATGGCGACTTGGCCATTTTTGTGCACCGATAAGAAGTGGTGGCCGCCCGCAGCTGCTTGGATGGCGTCGGTGGCGATTTTGATGTTGCCATCGGTGCCGTTTTTGAAGCCAATGGGCGCGGACAAGCCTGAGGCCAGCTCGCGGTGTACCTGACTTTCGGTGGTGCGCGCGCCACTGGCGCCCCAGCTGATCAAGTCACCGATGTATTGCGGTGAAATGGTGTCCAAAAACTCTGAGGCTGCGGGCAAGCCCATGCGGTTGATCTCAATCAGGAGCTGGCGTGCGATGCGCAAACCTTCGTCAATGCGAAAGCTCTCGTCCAAATACGGGTCGTTGATCAAGCCTTTCCAGCCCACGGTTGTGCGCGGTTTTTCAAAATACACGCGCATCACGATCTCCAGCGTTTTGCCGTACTTCTCACGCATGGCCAGCAGGCGGCGGGCGTAGTCCACCGCTGCTGCAGGGTCGTGAATCGAGCAAGGTCCCATGATGACCAGCAAACGATCGTCTTTGCCACTCATGATGTTGCGAATGGCTTTGCGCGTGTTCGCAATCAAGCGCTCCACGGGAGTGTGCTTGATGGGGAAAAAGCGAATGAGGTGTTCGGGCGGAGGCAACACGGTGATGTCCTTGATGCGGCGGTCGTCGGTTTCGCTGGTGGGGGCAGGACTGTTTTGCCAGTTTTCGGCAGTGGTCTTGGGCATCTCGCGAGCTCCTGAATCAACAAGTGGTGTGGGTAAAAAAAAACCGCCGGGGTTTCCGGCGGTTTGGTGTTCGATGAAGGGTCTGGTTCGCGACTACTTCTCTCAACCGCCGTGTGCGCGTGAGATCCAAAAATAGCCAAAAGAGAAGCGAGACACCGATTTCATGCGCTGCAATGTAGCACAGTGCATGTTTCAGTTTGCTGACACGGTGTCACGTTCGGCCCGTGGCACCCCGTGGGGCCCATCACCCGGTCGCCGGGAGCGTGCGCAACTGCAAGCTCGTGACTCCGGGGGATGGTGGCTGCGCGCACGCACGAGGCCTCGTGGCCGGTCGCTCAGGGCGAAGCGTTCGCGAGCGGGTTCTGGTGGCTCAGTTCAGTTCTCCGGCCGGTACCATTGGTAAGAACGCACCAAGTGGCGCTGGGACCGATCCATGGTCCACAGCCAACTCGAGGTCATCCAGCTGCC
>JALRFN010000112.1 GCA_023268425.1 Burkholderiaceae bacterium
GTCGCGCAGCCCATGCACCAGCGGCAAGGCAAAGGCGACGGTCTTGCCGCTGCCCGTGCTCGCTTGAGCAATCACATCGCGCCCTGGGAGGGTCAAGGGCAAACTGGCCGCTTGGATGGGCGTCATCTCTAGCCAAGCCAACTGCTGCAAATTGGCTTGCATGGCCTCACTCAAAGGCACAGCAGCAAAACCATGGGGGGTGTTCTCAGTATTCATCGCCGGATTATCCGCCCCCGCCAGTGGCGACACGTCGCCGTGCGCCGCGCACGACCCTTGATTCATCAGTCCCCCGCGCTGCGATGGGGTGGCAGCTGCTGATCGGGCAGTCACCTGCATGACGCCTGGGACAAGGCGCAAGGGCTGCAATGTGGCCTTTGAAACCACCTCCTGCGTCGATCATGATCAACAGCCGCCATCTCTTTGACATCCAACTCACCGTTCCACACATCATGGATTTGGGCCAGACCCCGCACGGCGGCCGCAAGATCGCCACCGTGACCGGCGGCGCTTTTCAAGGCGAACGCTTGCGCGGCACCGTGCACCCCAGCGTGGCGGGCGATTGGCTGTTGATGCGCGGCGACGGCGTGTTGACGCTGGACGTGCGCCTGAACCTTGAAACCGGCGACGGCGCCCTCATCCACATGCGCTACCAAGGCATGCGCCACGGCCCTGCTGACATCATGGCCAAAGTCAACGCGGGTGAACCCGTGGACCCCAGCAGCTATTACTTCCGCGTCACCCCCACCTTTGAAACCGCCGCACCACAGTACGCCTGGCTCAACCAACTGCTGGCGGTGGGCATCGGTGAACGCACGGCTCAAGGCCCGGTTTACAAGGTCTTTGAAATCCTCTGAGCCCAGCGCAAAACCCACTCAACAGCCACCCCAAGGCCAAACGCAAACACACCGCAACGGAGAAACCAATGGAACTCTTCAACCTCAAAGGCCAAGTCGCCATCGTCACCGGCTCCTCGCGCGGCATCGGAAAAGCCATTGCCTACCGACTCGCTGAACACGGCGCCAAAGTCGTCATCTCATCACGCAAACTCGACGCCTGCGAACCCGTGGCCGCTGAAATCAACGCGCAATTTGGCGACGACACCGCCTTCGCCCATGCCGCCAACATCTCCTCCAAAGAAGCCCTGCAATCGTTGGTTGATGCCACGCTGGCACGCTGGGGCCGCATTGACACCCTCGTGTGCAACGCCGCGAGCAACCCCTACTACGGCCCCATGGGCGGCATCACCGATGACCAATTCCGCAAGGTGCTGGACAACAACATCGTCTCCAACCACTGGCTGATCAACATGGTGGCGCCGCAAATGCGCCAGCGTGGCGACGGCAGCATCGTCATCGTCTCGTCGATTGGCGGCCTGCGCGGCTCGGACATCATCGGCGCCTACTGCATCAGCAAAGCCGCCGACATGCAACTCGCCCGCAACCTGGCCCATGAGTTCGGCCCGCAAAACGTGCGCGTCAACTGCATCGCCCCCGGCCTCATCCAGACCGACTTCGCCCGCGCCCTGTGGGAAGACCAAGAACGCTTGGCCGAGCGCAACGAAACCACCCCCCTGCGCCGCATCGGTCAACCCGACGAAATCGCCGGTGCTGCCGTTTACCTGGCTGCACCCGCTTCTCGCTTCATGACAGGCCAAACCTTGGTGGTGGACGGCGGCGTGACGATTTGAATGGGATCGTTTGACCCAGCGCAAACGCTGGCCACGCGTCTCATGTCCCGCCTGAGCCGCGGGGTAACATGCGCCTGTGAACGCACCGAACCGCTTTTCCCTGTGGCGCCGACCCTTTGTGTGGCTCGGTCTGCTGGCATTGGCCGCGTGCTCAGAGCCAGCATCCACCCATTGGTCGGGCTACGCAGAGTCTGATGCCACTCGGGTGGCGGTCCCCATCGCGGGGCGGTTGACGCAATTGCCTGTGCGCGCGGGTGACCACGTGGCGGCGGGGGCAACCTTGTTTGCGCTGGACGACACTTCAGTACAAGCCGACCGCGCACGCGCGGCGGCCCAAGTGAGTCAAGCGCAAGCCCAATCGCGCAACTTGGATTCTGGGCGACGAGACGCCGAATTGGCGGTCACCCAAGCGCAGTTGGTCCAGGCGCAAGCCCTGCTGAACGAGGCTCAAGCCAATCATGCACGCCTGGAGGCCTTGCGGCAGCAAGGCTTCATCAGCCCTGCCCAGGTCGAGACCGCTGAGCACAACCTCAAGCAAGCGCAGGCCAAAGTGGCTGAGCTGCAAGCGGCCTTGCACGCCGCACAACTGCCTGCCCGCGTGGCCGAACGCGACGCTTCAGAGGCTGGTGTCGACGCGGCCACGCAAGCCCTGCGCGCTCAAGACTGGCGCGTGCAAGAAACCCAAGCCCACGCCCCCTTGGAGGCTTTGGTTGAAGAAACTTATTTCAAGGTGGGCGAGTGGGTGCCTGCGGGCCAAGCGGTGGTCTCGCTGCGACCTCGTGACGGACTCAAGTTGCGCTTTTTTGTCCCCGAATCCGACATCGGCCGCGTCAAGCTCGGCCAAAGCTTGGCGGTGGTGTGCGATGGCTGCGCGGCATCGACCCAAGCCAAGGTCAGTCGCATCGCCAGCCAACCCGAGTACACGCCGCCCGTGATTTACTCCAACGCGCAGCGCGCCAAACTCGTGTTTGCGGTGGAAGCCACGCTACCCGCTGACGCCACGGTGCACCCTGGGCAACCGGTCGAGGTGATGCGCAGCGCTGCTGAGGCGCAATGAACGAGCGGACTGCGCGAAACGACGACGAGGTGATCGCCGTCACCGGTTTGACCAAGCGTTACGGTGCGCGTGCAGTTGTCGACGACATCGACATCAGTGTTGAACGTGGGCGCATCTGTGGCTTCCTCGGCCCCAATGGCAGCGGCAAGACCACCACCTTGCGCATGCTGTGTGGGCTGCTCAAACCCGACGCGGGCCAGGGGCGCTGCCTGGGGCTGGACCTCAACACCCACGCCGCCGCCATCAAGCGCCAAGTCGGTTACATGACGCAGAAATTCGGCCTCTACGAAGATTTGTCGATCCGCCAAAACCTGGACTTCGTGGCGCGCTTGTTCGGGCTGCCTCAGCGCCGAGACGCCGTAGACGCCTCGTTGGAGCGCTTGGGCCTGCAAACCCGCCAACACCAACTGGCCGGCGCCTTGTCTGGTGGCTGGAAACAGCGACTGGCACTGGCGGCCTGCTTGATCCACGAGCCTCAATTGCTGTTGCTGGACGAACCCACCGCGGGCGTAGACCCACGCGCCCGGCGTGACTTTTGGGACGAAATCCATGTCTTGGCCAGCGAAGGGGTGACGGTCTTGGTCTCGACCCACTACATGGACGAAGCCGAACGTTGCCACGAATTGATCTACATCGCCTACGGCAAGATTTTGGCCCGAGGCACCGAAAGCCAAATCATTGGTGAGGCCAATCTGCAAGTGCGTGCGGTCAGCGGCTTGCGCGACAGCCGGGCCATTGAGGCGCTCAAACAGGCTCCTGGCATCTTGAGCGCAGCGGCGTTTGGCAGCGCCCTGCATGTGGCCGCCCACAACCGCGATGCCCTGGACCAAGCGCTGACGCCCTTGCTCAGCGCCAATCCCGGCCTGCACATCCAAGACACCGAGGCTAACTTGGAAGACGTCTTCATCAGCCTGATTGCTCAAGCGCGCGACAACTTTGCGCCGGGAGATGCGGCATGAGCGCACTCATGCGCTGGTCGCCACAACGCATGTGGGCCATCTTCATCAAAGAGTTTCAGCAAATCATGCGCGATCGGCTGACCTTTGCCATGGCTGTGGGCATTCCGATCTTGCAGCTGATTTTGTTTGGCTACGCGATCAACACCGACCCCAAACAACTGCCCACGGTGGTGGTCAGCGCCGACGCCTCCACGCTGTCGCGCAGCGTGATCGCTGCGATGCAAAACACCGGCTACTTTCGCATCACGCACCAAACCACCAGCGAGCACGAAGCCGATCAACTGATCGCCACTGGGCAAGCGCAGTTCATGATCGTCATCCCGCCGCACTTTGAACGCGACCTCGTGCGCGGTGAACACCCAGCGATCTTGGTCGCCGCTGACGCGACCGACCCAGCCGCTGCGGGCAATGCCATCGCGGCTTTGGCCAACCTGCCCACGCAGTCGTTACAACACGACCTGGTGGGCCCATTGGCCCGCTTGCGCAGCGGTCCACCGCCCTTTGAGGTACGCGTGCACAAACGCTACAACCCCGAGGGCTTGTCGCGCTACAACATCGTTCCCGGGTTGATTGGCACCATCTTGACCATGACCCTGGTGATGCTGACCGCCCTGGCCATGACCCGCGAGCGTGAGCGCGGCACCATGGAATTTTTGCTCTCGACTCCCGTGCGCCCCGCTGAAGTCATGGTCGGCAAGATCTTGCCCTACGTCTTGATGGGCTACGTCCAGTTGGGCGTTATTTTGGGCGCTGCTTCGGCGCTCTTTCAAGTGCCCATGGTTGGCAGCGCTGCCCTGCTGCTGGCCATGATCGGGATCTTCATCGTCGCCAATTTGTCGGTGGGTTTCACCTTCTCCACCATCGCACGCAACCAGTTGCAAGCGATGCAAATGACCTTTTTCTTCTTCTTACCCTCGTTGCTGCTGTCGGGTTTCATGTTCCCCTTTCGCGCCATGCCAGAGTGGGCACAGCGCATCGGCGAGGTGCTGCCGCTGACGCACTTCCTGCGCATCGTGCGCGGCATCATGCTCAAAGGCAACACGGCGCCCGAGCTTGCTGCCGAAGTTTGGCCCATGCTGGCCTTCATGCTCGTGGCCGGCACCGTGGCACTCAAGCGCTACAAGCAAACGCTGGATTGAAGCACCCAAGCCAGTTGGGCACCTGGCAAGCAAAAGGCCCCGTTCGCGGGGCCTTGGCGACTTGCCCGCCGCAGTGAGCTGGTGGTTTCACCCAATCAAAAGGCATCTTTGATGACGGTGAAACCCAAAGCGTCCCAATCCAGCATGCCGCCGCGGTAGTAGTAAATTTTGTCCGCGGGGAAGCCCTCACGCACCATCGCGGCGATGGCAATCGGGCTTTGCGGGCACACGGGACCGTTGCAAAAGGCGTAGACCTTTTTCGCTTGCGCGCAAGCCCAAGCTTGGCCCTTGCGCTCACAGCCCAGCTCGTTGAGGCGCGAGGCCACTTCGGTGTAGGGGATACCCACGGAACCTGGGATGGTGCCCTTCACCCGGTCGCTGGTCTCACGCATGTCCACGACCATGCTGTTGCCTCGGTCTTGCAGGGCTTGCAAGATTTCGATTTCACCCACTGGGTGCACGCCAGGCTGGGGCACCACGGCTTGCAAGACGCCACCGTTTTTGGCACAGGGCGTCATTTTGCGGGTGATGGTGATCGGGCCGTCATCGGTTTTGATGGTGACCGAGCTGACGTCTTTTTGGATGTTCAAAGGCGTGCCCACTGCAATTTCTTTGGCTTGAGCAAATGCGACGCCCTGCACCATCAGTCCCAAGCTGATTGCCATCAACAACTTTTTCATGTCGTCTCCAAGAGTTTTTGAATCGTGCGCAGTCTAGTGAGCCACCCGCCAGCCGGATTGAGAAAAATCAATCGCCCACTTCCCCGCTGCCCCGTCTGAGCTAGGCGAGCAAAAGTCCTGCTTGCATGCGCTGTCACCCAGCGGCTAGGCACACGGATAGACGCCGCTTAAGCTGGGGTTTCATCTGCATTGGAGGTCACCTTGAGCACTTATGTCTTGGTTCACGGCGCCTGGTCGGGCGCGCATGGTTTTCGCGACGTTCGTCGCTTGCTGCAAGCCCAAGGTCACGAGGTGTTCACGCCGGCGTTGACCGGCATCGGCGCCCGCGTGCATTTGGCCAGTCCGCAGGTCACCCTGGACACACACATCCAAGACGTCGTCAACTTGGTCTTGTACGAAGACTTGCGCGACTTGGTGTTGTTGGGTTTTTCTTATGGCGGCATGGTGGTCACGGGCGCCTTGGCCCACATCGCCGAGCGCGTGCGCCACTTGGTTTACCTCGACGCCTTTGTGCCCAAAGATGGCGAGTCGGTGATGGATTTGGTGGCGGGCCGCCGCCCCCCAACGGGCTTGGGCGCCCCGGCGTTTCTGCCGCCTGCGCCGCGTGCTTACGACAGCGCCGAACAACAAGCGTTTCACGACCCGCGCCGCGTGGCGCAGCCGCTGGGCACCTTTGCGCAGCCCGTGCGCTTGGCCCAAGCGCTGGAGCAATACCCGTTCACACGCACCTACATCCGCGCTACTGAAGACGACCACAGCGCCGAGTCCGATCAACGCTTTGCCCACGCGGCAGCACATGCTCGTGACTCAGCGCACTGGGCTTATCACGAGATCGACACCAATCACATGGTGCCAATGAACCGCCCGCGAGACCTGGCCAATATCCTCTTGGCCTTAGCCTGACTGCGGCGCGCACCAGCCAACGGCGTCGCAAGCTGTCCACACGCCGAAAATAAATCCCCATCATTCGGGTAAACCCGATACAATGCGCCCACCAGCCGACACCAGGGTGTCGGCTGTTTTTTTGCATCTGCCGCAACACGCTGTTTGATTCGCGCCCAAGACTTGGTCTTGATCCGCGCCTCTGGCTCTCGCACGATTTGATGTGCATCCAAGCCTGTCTTCGTTTGGTGGTTGATGTGTTCACACCACCTGCGTCCGCAACATGCCGACGCGACAAAACGAAAGAGCTGGTTCATGAAACCCCGCCACCCTTCGCGTGCCCACGCGAGTCACGATGCTGCGCCCCAAACTGAGGGCTTTGACGGACAAACCCAAACCGAAGCCCGCGAACCGCGCGAGTTTCGCAGCCCACGCGGCGAGCGCGCGCAAGGCGAGTTCCGCGCCCGCCGCCCTCGCCCGCCACGCGATGGCGCGCCGCGCCAACCGCGTGAACCCGAGGTCATGCCCGAGATTCCCGAAGCCTTTGCGGCTATGGGTCTGGCCGAGCCTTTGTTGCTGGCCGTGGGCGCCCTGGGCTACACCGAACCCACCCCGGTGCAACAACAGTCGATTGGCCACGCCATCGGCACCGTGAGCGAAGACGGCCAGACCGCAGGCGCTGACTTGATGGTGTCCAGCCAAACCGGCAGCGGCAAAACCGCCGCCTTTTTGTTGCCGGTCTTGCACACGATTTTGGCCGCTCGCGAAGAAGGTTCGCCGCTGGAGCGCATGCCCCACCCGATGCGCCGTGGCCGCTTCCAACCCGCACGCCCCCAAGCCTTGGTGCTGTGCCCCACCCGCGAACTGGCCCAACAGGTCTCGCGTGACGCCATCGACTTGCTGCGCTTTGCGCGCGGCGTGCGCGTGGCCGTGGTCACGGGCGGCAGTTCCTACACCGCGCAATTGGCGCAGTTGCAAAACGCCACCGTGGTCGTGGCCACACCCGGCCGCTTGTTGGACCTGCAGTCCAGCGGCAGCTTGGAGCTGAGCGAGGTGCGCTTTTTGGTGGTCGACGAAGCCGACCGCATGTTGGACCTGGGCTTCTCCGACGATTTGGAAGCCATCAACCAACTCACGGCCAACCGCGAACAAACCATGATGTTCTCGGCCACCTTTGCACCCCCGATTCAAAAGCTGGGCCTGCGCGTCATGCGCGAAGGCGGCGCCCACACGCAAAAGGTCGAGATCCACAGCGCGGCCGAGAGCCACGCCAACATCGAGCAGCAACTGTTCTGGGCGGACAACCCCATGCACAAGCGCGAGCTCTTGGACCACTGGCTGCGCTCGCCCGAGATTGAGCAAGCCATCGTCTTTGCCAGCACCCAAATCGAGTGCGATGACCTGGCCATTGAGTTGCAAGACGCAGGCTTCAACGCCGCAGCCCTGCACGGCGCCATGAACCAAGGCTTGCGCAACCGCCGCTTGCGCGCACTGCGTCAAGGCCAAATCCAAATTTTGGTGGCCACCGACGTGGCGGCCCGTGGCATCGACGTGCCCACCATCACCCACGTCTTCAACTTCGGTTTGCCGATGAAGGCTGAGGACTACACCCACCGCATTGGCCGCACCGGCCGCGCTGGGCGTCAAGGTCAGGCGGTGACCTTTGCCGAGTGGCGTGAGATGCGCAAGATTCGCGACATCCAACACTTCACTCAACAAGACATCACCGAGTCCACGGTGCCCGGCATGGAGCCGCGCAACAAGCCCGCGCCCAAGCGCAAAGGTGCGCCCCCCCGTCGCGGTGGTGGCGGTTTCGGCGGTGGTCGTCGTGAAGGCGGCCGTGAATACGGTGAAATGCGTTTTGGCGGCGACAAGCGCTTCGGCGATCGCCGCGAAGGTGGCTTCCGTGGCGGCGAGCGCGGTGGTGATGGCTTCCGTGGCGACCGTGGCCCTGGCCGCGGTGACGGCGGCTTCCGCGCTGAGCGCCCACAAGAGCGTGGCGGTGAAGGCGGCTTCCGTGGCGAACGCGCACGCGAAGGCTTTGGCGGCCAGCGCGAATTCCGCAACGACCGCCCCCGTGAAGACCGTCCCCGTGGCGATGGCGCACGCTTTGGTCAACGCGACCATGGCGCCCCGCGCAGCCACAGCGACCACCCTCGCGGCGGCTTTGGCCACAAGCCCAAGCACTTTGGTAACAAGCCTGCCCGCCGCCCGCACGGCGAGTGATCTGGCCCCGCCCCACAAGAGCCCAGCCCCCGCGCTGGGCTTTTTGTTTTTCGTCACTCCGACACCCGCGCCAACTCGCGCGCGGGATCGCCTCGGGCCCCACACAGCCGCGATAATCGAGGCCATGCACAACGACATCCCCACCCTGCGGCGCATCTTCAAGGCCTGCCCGACCATCGCTGTGGTCGGCCTATCGGCCCAATGGCACCGCCCCAGTTACTTCGCCACCAAGTACATGCAAGAGCACGGTTTCAAAGTCGTGCCAGTGAACCCGCGCTACGACGAGATTTTGGGCGAGCGCTGTTATGCGACCTTGGAGGACATCCCGTTTGCTGTGGACATGGTCGATGTGTTTCGCAAACCCGAAGACGTCTTGCCCATCGCGCAAAGCGCCATCGCCATCGGCGCCAAGTGCCTGTGGCAACAACTCGGCGTGGCCAATGCAGAAGCGAATCAACTGGCGCTGCAAGCAGGCCTGTTCAGTGTGACCAACCGTTGCGTCAAGATCGAGTACGCGCGGCTGTTTGGCGGCCTGAACTGGGTCGGTGTGAACACCAAAATCATTTCTTCCCACCGCCCGCACTGAGAGCCGCCATGTCTGATCATGTTTTTCGACCCGAGACCTTGGCCATTCACGCTGGCCAAATCCCCGACGCGGCCACGGGCGCGCGTGCGCTGCCGATTTACCAAACCACGTCTTACGTCTTTGACTCGGCGGAACATGCCGCCAGCCTGTTCAACCTGCAAAACTTTGGCAACGTCTACTCGCGCTTGAGCAACCCCACCGTCGCCGCGCTCGAAGAGCGCGTGGCTGCGCTCGAAGGCGGCCGCGCCGGCGTGGCCAGCGCCAGCGGCATGGCGGCCGAAGCCCTGGCGCTGATGACCATCCTGCAGTCGGGCGACCACGTTGTGGCCGCAGGCGCCTTGTACGGCGGCTCGGTGACCATGCTGGCCGTGAGCTTGAAAAAGTTTGGCATCGAGACCACTTTTGTCGATGCCAAACGCCCCGAGGCTTTTGCCGAGGCCATTCGCCCCAACACCCGCGCGCTGTTTGCTGAGACCTTGGGCAACCCCAGCATGGTGGTGCTGGACATCGCGGCGGTGGCTGACGTCGCGCACGCCCACGGCCTGCCCTTGGTCGTGGACAACACCGTGCCCAGCCCTTACCTGTGCCGCCCCATCGAGCACGGCGCCGACATTGTCGTGCACTCCATGACCAAATACAT
>JALRFN010000252.1 GCA_023268425.1 Burkholderiaceae bacterium
AAAGCTGGGCTTCATCGCCGCCAAGCCCATCCCGCAGGTGCTGCGCAACATCAACGCCTTCACGTTGGGTGCGCGCTCGGTGGACCCCAGCATCACCACCACGGTGATTTTCACGGGCGATTGGTCCATGCCGGTCAAAGAGGCCGAAGCGACCAACAGCTTGGCTGATCAGGGCATTGACGTGTTCACCATGCACGTGGATTCGCCCAAGGTGATTGTCGAGACCGCAGCACGACGCGAGCGCATGGTCTGTGGCTACCACGCCAACCAATCCAAGCTGGCGCCCCAGGCTTATTTGACGGGCGCGGAGTGGAATTGGGTGACGCCGGTCAAGCTGATCGCCGACGCCATGAAGGCGGGTCAGCCGCACCCCAACTTCGTGCGCGGTGGCTTGCGTGATGGCTTCGTCAAGACCTCGGCTTATGGGCCCATGGTCACTGCGAAAGCGCGCGCGCACGCTGATGACGTCAAGGCCAAGATGATGGCGGGTCGCTTTGACATCTTTGCCGGGGAGATCAAGAACAACCAAGGTCAGGTGGTGATCCCCGCTGGCAAGGCCTATGCGCAAACCGCCATCGAGCTGGAGTCCATGGACTACTTGGTCGAAGGCGTGGTGGGCAAGATTTCTTGAGCTTCAGCAGGCGTCCGATCATGAACACCACGCGCGCCGGCTGGGAGGCTTTGTTGCTACCCATCGTGGCCATCATCGCGGCTTTGCTGCTGTTTGGCGTCTTCGTCGCTAGCGTGGGCCATTCGGCGTGGGCGGTCTGGCGCCTGCTGTTTTTGGGGGCCTTTGGTGACTGGTTCTCCATCCAAAACACCTTGTTCCGAGCCGCTCCTTTGATGTTGACGGCCTTGTGTGTGGCCATTCCGGCGCGCGCCGGGCTCATCGTCATCGGCGGCGAGGGCGCCTTGGTGATGGGCGCTTTGGCCTGCGCGGGGCTGCCCTATCTGTTGGACCTGCCGCACGGTTGGGTGGGTACGGTGGCGGTGTTGTTGGCCTCGGCCTTGGCCGGCGGCGCTTGGATCGCGCTGTCCGGCTTGCTGCGCCAGTGGCGCGGCGTCAACGAGACCATCAGCAGCCTGTTGCTGGCCTACGTGGCCATCAATGTGTTCAAGCATTTGGTCGAAGGCCCCATGCGTGACCCTGGCAGTTTGAACAAGCCCTCGACTTTTGCGCTGGACGCGAGTTGGTGGGTTGGCCCGATGGGTCAGATGGACGTGCACTGGGGCTTGGCCTGGGGCCTGGGTTTGTGCGCCGCGGCGGCGCTGTGGATGGGCATGAGCACGCATGGTTTCGCCACCCGCGTGGTCGGTGGCAACCCGCGTGCCGCCACTTTGGTGGGCTTGCCCGCCGACCGCTTGGTGGTCGTGGCCTGCGCGGCCGGGGGCGCCGCGGCCGGATTGGCCGGTGGCTTTGAGGTCGCGGCCATCCACACGGCGGCGAGTGCCTCGGTGATTTCGGGATTGGGCTACAGCGGCATCTTGGTGAGTTTTGCAGCGCGGCATCAACCGCTGGCCATCGTGCCCATGGCCTTGTTGTTGGGCGGTTTTGGCGCGGCGGGCAGTTTGTTGCAGCGGCGCTTGGGTCTGCCAGACGCGTCTATCCATGTGTTGCTGGGTTTGGCTTTCGTGTTGATTCTGGCCATGGAAGCGGCACGTGGCCGATTATTCAAGGCCTTGTTTGGCGGCTGGCTGCGTGCGCGCACGCCGTCCAGCGCGAGGGAGGCGTTATGACTTGGGACATGGTTTCAGCGGTGGCCTTGGCCGTGTTCGCCGGTGCGATTCGCGTGGGCACGCCGTTTTTGTTCGTCAGCTTGGGTGAGTGTTTGACCGAGCGCTCAGGCCGCATCAATTTGGGCTTGGAAGGCGTTTTGGTGTTTTCCGCGATGGCGGCATTCGCGGGCTCCTACCTCACGCAATCGGTGTGGCTGGGGGTATTGGTCGCCGCGATGTGCGGGGCTTTGTTGTCCTTGCTGCATGGCTTGGCGTGTGCCTTGCCGCGCGTCAACGATATCGCCATGGGCATCGCCGTGATGATGTTGGGCATCGGTTTGGCCTTTTACTTTGGCAAGGCTTTCATCCAACCGCAAGCGCCGTTGCTGCCTGCACTGTCGCTGGGGGATTGGAGCGATTCTTCAGCCGTGCGCTCGGCGCTGCAGATCAACGCCTTGTTCCCCATTGGGGTGGCGATGGCCGCCGCCATGACCTGGGCCCTCAAGCACACGCGCTGGGGCCTGTGGGTGCGCATGGTGGGGGACTCCACCGATGCGGCACGCGCTTTGGGCACCTCGGTGACGTGGATACGTGCCTGGGCCACGGCAGCGGGCGGTGCGATCGCCGGCTTGGGCGGCGCGTCCTTGTCCTTGTATTACCCAGGCAGTTGGAACGAGGGCTTGTCCAGTGGTCAAGGCCTGATCGCGGTGGCGCTGGTGATCTTCGCGCGCTGGCGGCCGTGGGCCTGCCTGTGGGCGGCGCTGTTGTTCGGCGGCGCTGGCGCCGTGGGTCCGGCGCTGCAGTCGGTGGGCATCACCGGATACACGTATTTGTTCAACGCGGTGCCGTATGTCTTGACGCTGGTGATTTTGGTGCTCATCAGCCATCGGCACAGCCGCATCAAGGGCGCACCGGCCACTTTGGTGGCGTGAGGAGAAGCAGATGAATGGACTAGGTGGTTTGAACCGCAGCCCCGAGGGCTTGGTCGTGGGCCTGGTGCAGTTGCAGTTACCCGTCGTGGAGACGCCGGCGCAGTTGGCGGCGCAAACCCAGCGCGTGGTGGACATGGTCGGCAAGGCCAAAGCGAGTTACCCACATTTGGACTTGCTGGTCTTTCCCGAGTACGCCTTGCACGGCTTGTCCATGAGCACCGCCGATGAATTGATGGTCAGCATGGACGGCCCCGAGGTCGCTGCTTTTCGCCAGGCCTGCATCACGCATCGGGTGTGGGCGTGTTTTTCCATCATGGAGCGCAACCCCGAGGGCAACCCCTACAACGTCGGCCTGATTTTTGACGACCAAGGTGAGCTCAAGCTGTATTACCGCAAACTGCACCCTTGGGTGCCGGTGGAGCCTTGGGAGCCGGGCAATTTCGGCATTCCGGTCATTGACGGGCCGCGTGGCGTGCGCTTGGCCTTGATCATTTGTCACGATGGCATGTTCCCCGAGATGGCGCGCGAGTGCGCCTACCAGGGGGCGGAGTTGATGCTGCGCACTGCCGGCTACACCGCACCCATTCGCCATGCTTGGGCAATCACCAACCAGGCCAACGCCTTTCAAAACCTCATGGCCACCGCCAGTGTCTGCATGTGTGGCAGCGACGGCACCTTTGACTCCATGGGCGAGGCCATGGTGTGTGACCACGAGGGCCAAGTGGTGGCGCAAGGCGGCGGACGCGCTGATGAGGTCGTGTGCGCCGAGATTCGCCCCGACTTGATTCGTCAAGCCCGACTGCACTGGGGCGTGGAAAACAACATCTATCAACTGGGCCATCGCGGCTACGTCGCCGTGCAAGGTGGCGCGCCAGACTGTCCTTATAGCTTCATGCGTGATCTGGTCGCTGGCCGCTACCGCCTGCCGTGGGAGGACGAGGTCGAACACGTCGACGGTCAGTCTTGCGGCTTCGCCCCACCCACGCGCCGTTACGGCTCGACTTAAGCGCGGCCAAGCGAACTCGAGTACCGCACGCCCATCTTCACCCTTCAATTTGCGAGCACCCCATGTCCCTGACCATCGACGCCCAACCCTATCCTTGGCCCTACAACCAAGACCTGCGCCCCGCGAACACGGCCTTGGTCATCATCGACATGCAAACCGACTTTTGCGGCCACGGCGGTTACGTCGACGCCATGGGCTATGACTTGTCGCTGACGCGCGCGCCGATCGGGCCCATCCAGCAGTTGTTGGCGCTGGCGCGAGACAAGGGCATGCACGTCATCCACACCCGCGAAGGCCACCGTCCCGACGAATCCGACCTGCCCGCCAACAAGCGTTGGCGCTCTCAGCGCATTGGTGCGGGCATTGGTGACCCCGGGCCTTGCGGCCGCATCTTGGTGCGCGGCGAGCCAGGCTGGGAAATCATTCCTGAGTTGGCTCCGCTGGCGGGCGAGCCCATCATCGACAAGCCAGGCAAGGGCTCGTTCTACGCCACCGACTTGGAATTGATTTTGCGCACGCGCGGCATCGACAACCTGATTTTGACCGGCATCACCACCGATGTTTGCGTGCACACCACCATGCGCGAAGCCAACGACCGCGGTTTTGAATGTGTCATGGTTTCTGACGGCACCGGCGCCACCGACCACAGCAACCACTTGGCGGCCCTGAGCATGATTCAAATGCAAGGCGGCGTGTTTGGTGCCGTGGCCGATTCGGCGGCGGTCTGCACCACGCTGAGCCATTGGTGAGCGGCCATGCACGCCTTGTCGCTGGAAACCATCGCGCTGAGCCAGTCCTTCGGTGATTTCGTCGCCTTGGATCAGGTCTCTCTGCGCATCCGCGCCGGCACGCTGCACGCCTTGTTGGGCGAAAACGGTGCCGGCAAAAGCACCTTGGTCAAGGCGGTCGTGGGCTTTCAGCCGGCGCGTTCAGGCGCGGTGGTGGTCGATGGCCGTGAGCACGCGATGGACGCGCCGGCCCAGGCCCGGCGCCTGGGCATCGGCATGGTCTACCAACACTTCACCTTGGTGCCGGGCATGAGCGTGGCCGAAAACCTGGTCTTGGCGCGCGGCGATTTGCCCGCCGTGGTCGATTGGAAGGCGCTGCGCGCCGAGCTGAGCGCGTTCATGCGCACGGCGCCCTTTGCCATCGACTTGGACGCCACGCCCAACGACTTGTCGGTGGGCGAAAAGCAAAAGCTAGAAATCCTCAAGCAGTTGTTTTTGCGGCCGCGCTTGCTGATTTTGGACGAGCCCACTTCGGTGTTGAACCCGCAAGAGGCCGACGAGGTCTTGGGCGCCCTGCGCGCCCAGGCCCACGCCGGGGACTGCACGATTTTGATGATCACCCACAAGTTCCGCGAGGTCACCGCCTTCGCCGATGACGTGTCGGTGCTGCGCCGCGGGCGCTTGACGCACTCGGGGCCGGTGGCGCAAAGCACGCCTGAGCAACTGGCTCACGCCATGGTGGGCGAAGCGGCGGCGGCGCCGGCCTTGGACAAATTGCCCCGGGCGGCCGAGCCGCGACCGGCCTTGGTGCTGCGCGACTTGAGCGCACGCGGTGACCGGGGCGAGGCCGCCTTGCAAGGCTTGAGCCTGACTGTTCAAGCCGGCGAGATCTTGGGCTTGGCGGGCGTCTCGGGCAATGGCCAACGCGAGTTGCTGCAGGTCATCGCCGGCCAGCGCCCCAAGACCGCGGGCGAGATTCGCGTCGATGGCCAAGCGTACAGCGGCACGCGCGGCCAAAACCGCGACCTGCGCGTGCGCTGTTTGCCTGAAGAACCGCTGTTCAACGCCTGTGTGCCCGACCTGAGCGTGGCCGAAAACATGGCCTTGCGCCGCTTTGACCAAGCGCCCATGAGCGGCTGGGGGCGTTTGCATTGGCGGGCCATCCAAGCCAACGCACGCCGTTGGATCGACGAGTACCGCATCAAGGCGCCCAGCGCGAACGCCGCGATGCGTCAGCTCTCAGGGGGCAATGTGCAGCGCGCTGTGCTGGCGCGCGAACTCTCGGACGCGCCGAAGTTGCTGCTGGTCAGCAACCCGACTTTTGGGCTGGACTTCGCCGCCACCGCCGACATCCACCGGCGCCTGATCGAGGTGCGCAACGCCGGCGGGGCGGTGCTGCTGATCAGCGAGGACTTGGATGAAATCCTGCAACTGGCCGACCGCATCGCCGTGATCAGCGAGGGGCGCGTGATTCACAGCACCGCGGCGGCCGAGACCAACCGGACGGCCCTGGGCCGCCACATGGCCGGCGGCGAGGACGCGGCCACCCCATCGGCCCATGCGGAGGCTTTGACATGCGCTTGATCGACGCCCAACCCCGCCCGTTTGCCTTGGACCTCGCCCACGCGGCCTTGCTGGTCATCGACATGCAGCGCGACTTCGTGGAGCCCGGTGGCTTCGGTGAGTCGCTGGGCAACGACGTCTCGCCGCTGCAGGCCATCGTGCCGACCTTGGCCGAGGTGCTGCAGGCCTGGCGCGCCGCTGGAGCCTGGGTGGTGCACACCCGCGAGTCGCACCTGCCCGACCTCAGCGACTGCCCGCCGGCCAAGCGCGCCCGGGGCGCGCCCAAGGTGCGCATCGGCGACCCCGGCCCCATGGGCCGTTTGTTGGTGCGCGGTGAACCGGGCAACGCCATCATCGCGCCGTTGGCGCCGCAGCCGGGTGAGGCCGAGATCGACAAGCCGGGCAAAGGCGCGTTCTATGCCACCGACTTGCAAGCCCAACTGGCCGCGCGCGGCATCACCCAACTGGTCATCACTGGCGTGACCACCGAGGTTTGTGTGCAGTCCACCATGCGTGAGGCCAACGACCGTGGCTACGAATGCTTGCTGCTGTCCGACGCCACGGCCAGCTATTTCCCGGCCTTCAAGCAAGCCACGCTGGACATGGTGATCGCCCAAGGCGGCATCGTGGGCTGGGTGGCGGGCTCGCAAGCATTGATGAAAGGTTTAGCGTGATCACAGGACTTCACACGATCAGCGACTGGCTGCGCGCCTACCGCGTGGGCGGCTTGGACCCGGTGGCCGCGATGCGCGCCTGGGCGCAGGCCGTGGACGCCCAAGACGTGGCGTGGATTCACCGCGCGTCGCTGGACGACTTGCTGGCCCAAGCCCAAGCCCTGAGCACTCGGACGCCGGGCGATTGCCCACTGTATGGCGTGCCGTTCGCGGTCAAAGACAACATCGACGTGGCCGCTTGGCCGACCACGGCGGCCTGTCCGGCCTTCGCCTACACGCCGGCGGTGAGCGCCGATGTGGTGCGCCACCTGCAGGCCGCAGGCGCCATCGTCGTGGGCAAAACCAACTTGGACCAATTCGCCACCGGCTTGGTGGGCACGCGCTCACCCTACGGCGCCGTGCCCAACACTTGGGATGCGCGCCACGTCTGTGGCGGCTCCAGTTCCGGCTCGGCCTCGGTGGTGTCGCGGGCCATCGTGCCCTTTGCTTTGGGCACCGACACCGCCGGCTCGGGTCGCGTGCCGGCCGGCCTGAACCACATCGTGGGCCTCAAGCCCACGCCGGGCGCCGTGCCCATGGGCGGCGTCGTGCCC
>JALRFN010000280.1 GCA_023268425.1 Burkholderiaceae bacterium
CGGCTTCAAAACCCTTGCACAACCATACTACTGGCGCCGTTACGCCGAGCCCCGCAAGCGCGGCAAGCGTGCTGCGCAAAGCCGCCATGGGCGTTGCGATCACAATGAGGTCTTGCGAGGCAGCGTGCGTACCAAGACCACCGCTGACGATCGCCAAATTGTCAGGGAGTGGTACGCCAGGCAAATAACGTGCATTGACACGCTGTCGGTGCATGTCGGCGGCTTGCGCCTCATCACGCGCCCACAGCGTCACCGCATGCCGCGGCGCTGCCGCCAGCGCGAGCGCTGTGCCCCAGGCACCGGCACCAATGACCAGGATGTTCATAGGGGTGCGGGGCACTCTAGTCGCCTGCGCTTACTGCTGAGGCGCTGCCGCTTGTTCCGCGCGCTGTTTCTCGTACATGGCTTGGAAGTTGATCTCGGACAAATGCACCGGCGGGAAGCCAGCACGGGTCACGAAATCTGAAACGCTGCTGCGCAGGTAGGGGTAAACGATTTGCGGGCACGCAATGCCCAACACTGGGTCCAACTGCTCTTGCTCAAAGTTGCGGATTTCAAAAATGCCCGCTTGTTTGCACTCGACCAAAAACACGGTCTTGTCACCGACCGTGGTTTGCACAGTTGCAGTCACCGCCACTTCAAACACGCCATCGGCCACGGCCTGGGCTTCGACACCCAACTGAATGTTGACGCTGGGCTCTTCTTGCTCCAAGAAGATTTGCGGTGAATTCGGTTGCTCCAGCGAGGCGTCCTTCAAGTAAACGCGTTGGATTTGGAAGACGGGATCGTTGTTCTCAGACATGTGTGGCCTCTTGCCCTGTTGCCGAATCGGCGGTTCCATGAAAAAAGCCCCAGCGGTTTCCCCTGGGGCCAGGTTGCTGCCGATTATGGCAGTTCGCGATGACGCGCCGCAATCAAGCCACGGCCAGCATGGGCGCCAATTGTCCAGCTCGGTCCAATGCCATCAAGTCGTCGCAACCACCAACGTGGGTATCGCCCACAAAAATCTGCGGCACGGTACGACGCCCGGTTTCTTGCACCATGGCGTCGCGCGCACCCGCCACCAAGTCCACGCGAATCTCTTCGATCTCGGTGACCCCGCGTTCATCCAACAACATCTTGGCCCGCACGCAGTAGGGGCAAGTGGCGGTCAGATACATGCGGACTTTGGCCATGGGCGACTCCAAATCGGTGAATGAAGGCTGAATTATTAGGCTTTGCTCACCGGCATGTTGGCGCTGCGCCAAGCGCCCATCCCTCCCGTGAGGGAATAAACGCGGGTATAGCCCAGCTTTTTGGCCGCCGCCACAGCGCGCTTGGAACGCATGCCCGAGGCGCACACCATGATCACGGGCAGGCCCTTGTCTTTGACCGTGCCCTCCAACTGCTTGTCCAATGCGGCCAAAGGCAGGTTGCGCGCACCGCCGACGTGTCCGCCCGAAAACTCGGCCGGCTCGCAAACATCGATGACCACGGCCTTTTCGTGGTTCATCAATTGCACCGCTTGCGCGGGGTTGAGCGCGTCCGCAGCGCCACCCGACATGGCTTGCGACACGAGCATTGCGCCCGAAATAACCGCCACGGCGATCAACATCCAGTTGTCCATCAAAAATTGCACGCTCGAGCTCTCCGCCAGGGGGTTGGCGCTGAAGGCAGCGGCCAGACCCGATTGAACCAAAACGGAGATTCTAAAATGCGCACCGTGGCGCGCGCTCGTGGCGCGCCGATTTCTCTTTCATTTGGGCTCGAACACCATGTACAAACTTGTCCTGATCCGCCACGGCGAATCCACCTGGAACCTTGAAAACCGCTTCACCGGCTGGACTGACGTGGATTTGACTCCCACCGGCGTGTCGCAAGCCATGTCAGCCGGCAAGCTGCTCAAGGCCGAAGGCTACGGCTTTGACCTGGCCTACACCAGCGTCTTGAAGCGCGCCATCCACACGCTGTGGTACTGCCTAGACGAAATGGACTGCACCTGGTTGCCCGTGATGAAAAGTTGGCGTTTGAACGAGCGGCACTACGGTGGCTTGCAAGGCCTGAACAAAGCGGAAACCGCCAAACAATACGGCGATGACCAAGTCTTGGTCTGGCGCCGCAGCTACGACACGCCACCGCCGGCCCTGGATGCCGCCGATCCGCGTTGCGAGCGCAGCGACCCGCGCTATGCCCGTTTGAACCCCTCAGACGTGCCGCTGACCGAGTGCCTGAAAGACACCGTGGCACGTGTGCTGCCATTTTGGAACGACTCCATGGCGCCCGCCATCAAGGCCGGCAAGCGCATCGTCGTGGCCGCGCACGGCAACAGCATCCGCGCCTTGGTCAAGTACCTGGACAACATCTCTGACGACGACATCGTCGGCCTGAACATCCCCAACGGCATCCCTTTGGTCTACGAGTTGGACGCTGAACTCAAGCCCATTCGCCACTATTACTTGGGCGACGCCGAGGCTGCGGCCCAAGCCGCCGCCGCTGTGGCCAAACAAGGCAAAAACGCCTGAGCGATCACAGCCCGACAGCACACCCGAGTCGGCCTCAGGGTCGCTGCAGCGACCGGGGCAGTGGCAAGGGCCTGTGGGCGCTATAGTCAGTCATTGATGCAATCGAGGAGCTTCACAATGGTGCGCAAGTGGAAAGTCGCTGGCTGGGTGGGTGTTGGCGTATTGATGGGCGCCTTGGGCACCGTTCAGCTGCAAGCCTGGGCCCGCACCAATGTGGCCTTGCCCCTGGCCGAGTTGCAACAACTGGCCACGGTATTCGGCATGATAAAGTCCGATTACGTCGAACCCGTGGACGAAAAAAAGCTGCTCTCCGACGCCATCTCCGGCATGGTCACGGGGCTAGACCCCCACTCGGCCTACTTTGATGCCAAGGAGTGGAAGGCCTTTCGCGAAGGCACCAGTGGCAGCTTTGTTGGCGTGGGCATCGAAATCACCATGGAAGATGGCCTGGTCAAGGTGGTCTCCCCCATCGAAGACACCCCAGCGGCGCGTGCCGGTTTGCTGACCAATGACTTGATCACCAAGATCGATGACACGCCGGTCAAAGGCATGAGCATCAACGAAGCGGTCAAGCGCATGCGCGGCGAGCCCAATACAAAAGTGCGTTTGAGCATCTTGCGTCGCAGCGAAGAGCGCAGCTTCAGCGTCACCATCACACGCGACAAGATCAAAACGGTCAGTGTGAAATCCAAGTTGATCGAGCCTGGCTTCGGCTGGGTCAGGATTTCACAGTTCCAAGACCGCACACTGGACGACTTTGCTCGTCACCTCAAGAAGTTGTACCAAGAGGACCCCAAGCTCAAAGGTTTGGTGCTGGACTTGCGCAACGACCCCGGTGGCTTGCTCAACGCGGCGGTGGGCGTGGCGGCGGCGTTCTTGCCCGCAGACACCGTGGTGGTGTCCACCAACGGCCAGCTTGAAGAAAGCCGCTTCGTCTACAAAGCCGATCCGCGCTACTACGCACGCGGCCAAGACGTGATTGGCCAAATGACCAAGGACACCATGGGCGTGTTCCAAAAGATCCCTCTGGTGGTGCTGGTCAACGAAGGCTCAGCTTCTGCCAGCGAAATCGTGGCGGGTGCCTTGCAAGACCACCACCGCGCCACCTTGATGGGCAACCAAACCTTTGGCAAGGGCTCGGTACAAACCGTGCGTGCCCTGGGCCCGGACACGGGCATCAAACTGACCACGGCCTTGTACTACACCCCCAGCGGTCGTTCGATCCAAGCCAAAGGCATAGAGCCCGAGGTGTGGGTGGACGAAACCCCCGAGGGCAACCTGTTGGCGGCACTGGGCACACGCGAAGCCGACTTGGATAAGCACTTGAATGTGGCCAACAACGGCGCGGATGACGTCGCCAAGGTGCGCGAGCGTGAACGTGCGCGCGAAGAAGCGCAAAAGAAACTCGAAGCCGCCCAACGCGAACACCCCAACCAACGGCTGTTGCCGGTCTTTGGCAGCCCGGAAGACTTCCGCTTGCAACAAGCCTTGAACCAACTGCGCGGCAAACCAGTCAAGCAAAGCGAGGTCTTGAAACCCAGACCTGAGCAAAACGCCAAGGCCGAGCAGTAAGCAAGCGGCGCCCATGAACGACAACGAACTGTTGCGCTATGGGCGTCACCTGCTGTTGCCGCAAATCGGCGTGGATGGCCAGCAGGCTTTGCTTGACGCGCATGTACTCATCATTGGGGCTGGCGGTTTGGGCTCGCCCAACGCCCTGTACTTGGCCAGTGCCGGCGTGGGCCACATCACACTGGTCGATGACGATGTGGTCGAGCTGAGCAACCTGCAACGTCAAATCGCTCACACCACGGCACGACTGGGGCTGGCCAAAGTCGACTCTGCCGCCGAGGCCATGCAGGCCTTGAACCCAGAGATCCGGGTCACCACGGTGAACCAGCGCGCCGATGCGCCGCTGCTCGCGGCGCTGGTACCCAGCGCCTCGGTGGTCTTGGACTGCAGCGACAACTTCGCCACGCGACACTTGATCAACGCCGCTTGCGTGCAGGCAGGCAAGCCCCTGGTTTGGGCAGCCGCCGTGCAAATGGACGGTCAACTGGCAGCTTACGACCCCAGCGACCCGACCAGCGCCTGCTACGCCTGCTTGTTCCCACCCGGCGACAACACGCCAGACTTGGCCTGCGCCACCATGGGGGTGCTGAGTCCGTTGTTGGGCGTCATGGGCAGTTTGCAAGCCATGGAGGCCTTGCGGCTCATCGTCGGCCAGCGCGCCGAGTCACCCAGCGCGGGCCTTGGGCAACAACTGCTGATGTTCGATGGCCGCCACATGCGCTTTGACACCTTGCGCACCCAGCGCCAGCCAGACTGTCCGGTGTGCGCGGCGCGCACCCCAAGCGCCCCGTAAAGGCCATCAATGACAGGGGCCGTGTTGGCGCCGAAAGTCACGCGGCGCCATGGCCTGCGCGTCCGCGAACAACCCCCGGCCTGCGGTTTTGGCTTGCGCCTCCAAGTCATCGTAGGGGCCCGCTTCTGCCCGCCAGCGGTAGCTCCAAGCATGGCCTTGGCGAACCATCCACGCCGCCACATCATGGCCATCCACATACACACGCACCAAGTCGCGCTGGTAGCTGTCTCGGCCAAAGAATTCAACCTTCACCGCGCGTTGCAGCAGCAAGTCTTGCAAGGCTGCCGAAGCCAGCGCGCCATAAGCCTGACAACGCTCAGGCGCATCCATACCCATCAAACGCGCCTTGATGCGCGCTCGTGTGGCGCTGCGCAACCAGACGGTGTCGCCATCCACCACACGGGTAACCAGCGCGTACTCCGTACCCAAAGGCCCTTGAGCCCAAGCCAATGAGGCCCAGCAACACAGCGCCAACACCAAGCGGCGCGGCGCACTGGCTTCAGATGTGGCCAATGATCGAGGCCGTCGCCATCAATTCGCGCAACATCGCGTAAGAGGCCGCACCCGTGACCGCATAGGGATTGAAGGTCGGCGTTTCCGAGTACTTGAGCATGATGGACATGTTGATGCGATTCAGGTTCACCAGGCCCATGGTCCAGCCGCTGAATTCACGCTCAACAATTTCTTCGTAGTGCAGCAAGACCACGTCTTGGTGGCGCTTGTCGCGGATGATGTGGCCATACAAAGCGTTGACCGCGTCGCGCCCACCCTCCAAGCACTGCATGAAGACACCATCGCCATAGCACAACACGCCAGTGAGTCCATGGCCTGTGTTGTATTGACGAGCGACACCGACGATGCTTTCAATCGCCTTTTGATCGGCCGGGTTCACGGCCTTGCTGACATAAAGCAAACGCACCAACATCAGGTTCTCCGGGGGATCAAGGACAGGAATTCGCGGCGCAGGTTGTTATCTTTGAGGAAGACGCCACGCATGATGGAATTGATCATTTTGCTGTCGAGGTCTTTGACGCCACGCCAACCCATGCAGAAATGGCTGGCCTCCATGACCACGGCCAAGCCGTCGGGCTGTGTTTTGTCTTGGATCAAATCCGCCAATTGCACCACCGCTTCTTCTTGGATTTGCGGGCGATTCATGATCCACTCGGCCAAACGGGCGTACTTGGACAGGCCAATCACGTTGCTGTTCAATCCCTCCTCGGATGTTGAGGCCTTCTTCGAAGGTGCCGA
>JALRFN010000054.1 GCA_023268425.1 Burkholderiaceae bacterium
GATGCCCATCATGATGGCGGGGAACAGCGACGATGCGGCAATACCAAAGGCCAAGGCCACCGTACCCGCAGCGAACCCAGGAGGGTTCAAGCCCAGGTAGCCCGCCAACACGATCGCCAGAGCCATCGAGACCTTGCCTGCCAGCAATTCAGCCGATTCGCTGATCTCTGGGTTGAACACGCCTTTGATCAAGTCGTGCGACACCGCAGAGGAAATCGCCATCAACAAGCCAGCAGCCGTCGACAACGCAGCAGCCAAACCACCTGCAGCCACCAAGGCGATCACCCAGTTGGGCAACAATGCGATTTCGGGGTTGGCCAACACCAAGATGTCGGCGTTGACGTTCAGCTCATTGCCTTTCCAGCCAGCGGCATCAGCCTTGGCCTTCACGGCTTCGTTCTTGGTCTTGTCGTTGTAGTACTGGATGCGGCCATCGCCGTTCTTGTCTTCAAACTTCAACAAGCCCGTGACTTCCCAACGCTTCATCCAATCCGGACGCTCGTCGTACTTGATGCTGTTTTCGGCAGCAAACAAGTCGCCGTCCGTTGTCTTCACAGCGGTGTTGACAGTGGCGTGCAGGTTCAACTTGGCCATGGCAGCCACAGCAGGCGCCGTGGTGTACAGGATGGCAATGAAGACCAAAGCCCAGCCAGCCGACACGCGAGCATCAGAGACTTTAGGCACGGTGAAGAAACGCACGATCACGTGAGGCAAACCAGCGGTACCGATCATCAGCGAGACGGTGTAGCTGAAGGTGTTCAGCATGTCACCACGGAAGCTGGTCGTGTACTCGGCAAAGCCCAGATCGGTAACGACTTGGTCCAACTTGGCCAACAAAGGCGTACCGTGGAAATCACCACCCAAGCCCAACTGCGGCAAGGGGTTGCCCGTCAGGTTCAAGGAGATGAAGATCGCTGGCACGGTGTAGGCCAAGATCAAGACGCAGTACTGGGCCACCTGGGTGTAAGTGATGCCCTTCATGCCGCCAAACACAGCGTAGAAGAACACGATGGCCATACCAATGTAGATACCAGCGGAGTTGGACACACCCAAGAAACGCGAGAACGCCACACCCACGCCAGTCATCTGACCGATGATGTAGGTGATCGAAGCGACCAACAAGCAGAACACCGCGACCGTGCGAGCGGCCTTGGAGTAGTAGCGGTCACCAATGAACTCGGGGACGGTGAACTTGCCGAACTTGCGCAGGTACGGTGCCAGCAACATGGCCAACAACACGTAGCCACCCGTCCAGCCCATCAAGAAGACGGTGCCGCCGTAGCCGAAGTTGGCGATCAAACCCGCCATGGAGATGAACGATGCGGCCGACATCCAGTCAGCTGCCGTGGCCATGCCGTTCATGACGGGGTTCACACCGCCGCCTGCGACATAAAACTCACTGGTGCTACCTGCGCGAGCCCAGAAGGCGATACCGATGTACAGCGCAAACGAGGCGCCGACCACCAGATAAGTAATGGTTTGCAGATCCATAGATTGCTCCTCAGTCTTCAGAAACGCCGAACTGGCGGTCGATCTCACCCATCTTCTTCACGTAGTAGAAGATCAAGATGACAAAGGCATAAATGGAACCCTGCTGTGCAAACCAGAACCCCAGCGGATAACCGCCAAGGTGGATGCTGTTCAGCGCGGGGGCGAGCAGGATGCCTGCCACATAGGACACCAGGAACCAAACCACGAGGATTTTGGTCAGGAGGCTTAATGTGGCGCTCCAGTAACCGTTGCTGTCTTGCATACCGGCCATCTCCTTCAAGTTACTTCAATTGTTGTTGGTGATTGCTCACCGCTCAAGGTCGGGATCGGCAGATGCTCTCCACCAACCATGACAGCGCGGACTGTGTTCAGCATGGCTTACACCGAACTTATTGGGCACTCAAATTGGCCTCTAAACTAGGGTAAGTCCTAGTCGATGCAGGCGATTCATTGCGATGCAAGCACGTCGACCGCACGCGATTGGTTGGCACAAAAAAAGCGCCGAAGCGCTTGGGTTTGAGTGGGTTTGCGTTTCGCGCGTCAAGCCAGCTTCAGAGCGGCAATGCCCGCCTTGGCGATTTGTGCGTCTTCATCCGACTTGACGCCGCTGACGCCAACCGCACCGATGCACTGACCGTCGACCATGATGGGTACGCCACCTTCGAGCTTGGCAGGTAGAGCCGCCACGCTCAAAAATGAATAGCGGCCGTCGTTGACCACCTTTTCGTAGCCCACCGATTCGCGCTGCCCCAAGGCCGAGGTCACAGCTTTGCCCGGGGCGATGTGCGCAGACACTGGGGCCGCGCCATCCAAACGGGTCAAGCCCAACAAATGACCGCCCTCGTCCACCACGGCGATGGTCACTGCCCAATGGTGGGCTTGGGCTTCGGCTTGCGCGGCTTGCAAAATGGCCGCAACGTCGGCGGCTTCGAGCATGGCTTTGGTCTTCATGTTGGATTCCTTTGAGTGGGTTAATGGATGCGCGATTGTAGTTTTGTATACGATTTCACCCTTTGAAGATGAAAGGCATTCCCTCTAGTATTGACCATGCTTGCGTTAGGATGGACAAAACACCTTGCAGTAAACCGGAACCCGGCGACAGGCAAGATCCTTTGAACGGAGTCGACTCAATATGAACACACGTGTTTCCCATAGCCCCTTTGGTCGCGCCTTGGATGGCGCCGAACGCAACCGCGTGTTGCGCAACACCTATGCTTTGCTCGCCATCAGCTTGATTCCAACCGTGCTCGGTGCATGGTTCGGTGTGAGCACCGGCATCACCGCAGCCATGGGCGGTGGCCTGTCCATGATTTTGTTCTTGGCAGTCGCTTTTGGCTTCATCTTCGCCATCGAGAAGACCAAGCACTCATCTGCTGGGGTGTTCGTGTTGCTGGGCTTCACCTTCTTCATGGGCTTGATGATGTCGCGGCTGATCGCCTTTGTGCTGGGTTACAGCAACGGCGCCGCGCTGATCATGATGGCATTTGGTTCCACGGCAGCCGTGTTTTTTGCCATGGCCACACTGGCCACGGTGGTCAAGCGTGACTTGTCGGGCTTACAGAAATTTCTGTTCGTGGGTGTGATCGTTCTGCTGGTGGGCATGGTCATCAACATGTTTGTACAAAGCAGCACCGGCATGATCGTGCTGTCGCTGGTGGCCACGGCCATCTTCAGCGCGTTCATGTTGGTCGACATCAAGCGGGTGATTGACGGCGGCGAAACCAACTACATCACGGCCACGCTGGCCATTTATCTGGACATCGTGAACGTCTTCCAAAACCTGCTGATGCTCTTTGGCATCTTTGGCGGCGAAGACTGAACACAGCCCTCGCACACAAAAAAGCCGCGCATTCGACGCGGCTTTTTTGTGTGGGCGAACGGACCTCAATCGACGCGTTCAAACACAGCCATGCTCTCCACATGCGCGGTGTGCGGGAACATGTTGACCACACCGGCAGCCACACAACGGTAACCCGCTTGATGCACCAAAAGACCCGCGTCGCGCGCCAAGGTCGCCGGGTTGCAGCTGACGTAAACAATGCGACGGGGCGCTTGCCAAGCCCCTTGGCGCCCTTGGGCTTGGTAGACGTCGGCCAAGGCCTTGCTCAAGGCAAAAGCGCCTTCGCGTGGCGGGTCGATCAACCACTTATCGGCTTGACCGTAGGCCATCAAATCATCGGCTGATAACTCAAACAAATTGCGCGCGGCGAACTCAGGCGCCACCCAATGGCCAGGCCAGGGGCGCTGCCCCCCCAGTAAGGCCGCATTGTCACGCGCTCGTTGGACCAAGGTTTCACTGCCCTCGATCCCCAACACCTTTTGGGCTTGCGTGGCCAATGGCAAGGTGAAATTGCCCAAGCCACAAAACCAATCAATGACCGACTCGTTCGATTGCACGGCCAACAAACGCAGGGCACGCGAGACCAGGACTTGGTTGATGTGCGGGTTGACCTGCGTGAAGTCGGTGGGTTTGAACGGCATGCGCAAGCCAAACTCTGGCAGGTCATAGGCCAAGTCTGATGTTGCACCCTGATCAGCATCGAGCAGGTGCACCGTGTCCGGCCCCTTGGGCTGCAACCACCATTGGACGCGCGTGTCTGGGGTGGCCTGTGCGAAATCGCGCAGCGCTTGCAAATCCACCGCACTCAAGGGCTCCAGGTGACGCAGCACCAAAGCGGTGACCTCGGTGCCACATGCAAGCTCAATTTGTGGGCAGGTTTCACGGGCTTGCAAACCCATGACCAAAGCGCGCAGGCGCGGCAACATGGCGCTCACGTGCGGTGGCAAGACATGGCACTCGCCCATGTCGGCAACATAACGGCTCTTGCGTTCATGAAACCCGACCAACACATCGCCCTTTTTCGCCACATAACGCACCGACAGGCGCGCGCGGTAGCGGTAGCCCCAAGCCGGCCCTTCGATGGGCCGCAACATGCGCGAGGCTTTGACTTTGCCTAGATGCCAGAGGTTATCTTCCAACACACGCTGCTTGATCGCCACCTGTGTACTGGGGTGTAAGTGCTGCATCTTGCACCCACCGCACGCGCCCGCGTGCAAACCAAAGTGCGGACATGCCGCTTGGATACGCTGATTGGAGGTCGTGTGCAAAACCGTGACCTGCGCTTTTTCCCACTTCGCTTTGCGCCTCAGTGGCTCCACAGACACCCACTCACCCGGCAGAGCGCCTTCAACAAAAATCACCTTGCCATCGGCGCGGTGTGCAACGCCTTGCGCGTCCATGTCCATGCCTTGTATCCACAAGGCGTCCTCAGGCACCCCCGCGGGACGCTCGGGCTGGTGTGCGGCCTCAGGCAAATCGGCTTCTTCAGGAACACGGCTCATCGCAAACACTTCAAAATAAAAAAACCGCTGAAGACCCCGTCTTCAGCGGCTGTGATGGATCCAGGCGCGCAGTTTAACGTGCGGGCAAATACTGCAAGGGGTCGACCGGCTTGCCGAGCTGGCGCACCTCAAAGTGCAACTTCACCTGATCGGCTTCGGTGTTGCCCATCTCGGCGATGCGCTGGCCTTGTTTGACCACTTGGTCTTCTTTGACCAGCAACGCTTGGTTGTGCGCATAGGCAGTCAAAAACGTGTCGTCATGCTTGATGATCACCAAATTGCCGTAGCCACGCAAACCAGCCCCTGCGTAAACCACACGGCCGTCACCTGCTGCCATGACCGGGGTTCCCAATTTACCGCCGATGCCCACGCCCTTGTTGTTGTTGCCGTCAAATCGGCTCACGATGGGGCCCTCTGCTGGCCAAATCAATTGGATGGTGCCCATGGGCTTGGAAGGTGCGTCTTCCTTGATCATGCTTTGCTGCGGCGCAGGCTCTGAGGCCGCGGGCGCACCATCGGTGACGGGCTTCACCACCACACCGCTGGCAGCAGGCGCTTGCGCGGGAGACCCCGATTTGGCGTTGACTTGTGCCTCGGGCTTGACGCGCAAGACTTGATCGATTTCCAGTTTGTTCGGGTTGGCCAGCTGGTTCCACTGCGCCAAGGTACGCCAGTCCGTGCCATAGCGACTGGCAATCCCCACCAAGGTATCACCCGGTTGTACGCGGTAAAAACCCGCAGGCACGACCGGAGTCGAGGGGGCCACGTCGCGCGTCACCACTGGGGCGGGCGGTCTGACTTTGGTTGACGAACAAGCACCGAGGCCGAGAGCCAAGCCCAACACCAGACAGTTGATGACAAATTTACGCATGTTTCTAACGCTCTCCACCCTGATCATTCCTCTCAGTGTCCCCTGCGACTGCGGCACCCAACCAAGCCGCCGCGCAACGCGAGGACCAACGCTTAAGACATCAGCCCGGATTTTAAAGGGACGAATTGCACCGCTTCCAATTGCTGGCGGGTGAAACCCGTGACAGTGTGCTCAATCACCACCAAAGATTGGCCCCCGCTGGGGCTGGTGCATGGTGCCACCAAGCGCCCACCCAATGCCAGTTGGTCTAACCATGCTTGCGGGATGTCTTCACCTCCAGCGGCCGCGACAATGCCGTCATAGGGGGCCGAAGGGCGGTAGCCCCGCATGCCATCGCCAAACACGACATTGACGTTGCGCACGCCACTTTCACTCAGCTGCCGCTTGGCCAGCGCATACAAACCCTGGATGCGCTCCACGCTGGCCACGTGGCGAGCGAGCCCAGCGAGCACCGCAGCTTGATAGCCGCAACCCGTGCCCACTTCCAACACCCGCCCCAAGGTGCTGGTGCGGCCGTGGATCAGAAGCGACAACATGCGGGCCACCACACTGGGTTTAGAAATCGTCTGGCCCCAACCAATCGGCAAACTGGTGTCTGCATAGGCTTGGTTCACCAGCGCCGACTCCAC
>JALRFN010000315.1 GCA_023268425.1 Burkholderiaceae bacterium
CACTAGAAAAACAGCTTGTTTTTTTGGCTGCGCAACGCGCCACACCAGAGGATATTTCCCATCTGCGCACCATAGATGCGGCCTTAGATGGCGCCATACTGAGGGGGGATGTCGGCACAGCGCCAATCGAGTGGGTGGGCCCGTGGGTGGAGTCGCACCCGCGCTTTCCCAAGCGCGTCAACGCGGGCTTCATGCAGATTTTTGAGCGTTCGGTGGTCGCGTTGCGCGTCTACGAACGCGGTGCTGGCGAGACCTTGGCTTGTGGCACGGGCGCTTGTGCCGCAGTGGTGGCGGGCATCCGTTGGGGCTTGTTGGACGCCGAAGTGGACGTGCACACCCACGGCGGCATGCTGACCATTGCATGGGCCGGTGGCGACGCGCCGGTGTGGATGACTGGGCCGGTGGCCACGGTGTTTGAAGGCACGGTGGATGTGCCCGACTTTTCTGATTGAACGCAACAAGGAAGCGCCCAAGATGAGCCAAGACGCACAGGGCTTCAACGCCCCCATCACCGAAGACGACATCGCCAACTACTTGGTCAACACGCCCGACTTTTTCGAGCGTCACGCGGACATCTTGGCGGCCGTGCAACTGACCAGCCCGCACAGCCACCGCACGATCAGCCTGCAAGAACGCCAAGCCGAGATGATGCGCGCCAAGATCCGAGAACTGGAGTTGGCGCAATCGCACATGGTGCGCTTTGGCCAAAACAACGTGGCGATTGCCGACAAGCTCAACGCTTGGACCACCGACTTGCTCGCGGCGGCAGACGCCGCCGCAGTCGTTGAAGTGATCACCCAGGGCTTGGCCAGCGCCTACGACTTTTCGCAAGTGGCTTTGAAGTGTTGGGGCTTGGCGGACTTGCCCGAGCCAGTGACGGTGCGCGTTGATGACGCGCTGGCCGCCAGCGTCAGCGCGCTGACCGACATCGCGGTGGGCCCCTGCGAGCCAGGGCCCATCACCGACGCACTGAGCGATGCGTCAACGGTGGCCTCGATGGCCGTCGTGCCCTTGCGCCGGGGTGACGAGGTGTTTGGCGTCTTGGTGCTGGCCAGTGACGACGCGCAACGCTTCACCCCCGACATGGGCACCTTGTTTGTGGCGCGGGTCGGTGTGTTGGCCACGGCGGCCTTGGGGCGCTTCGCAGCGCAGTCTTGACCCGGGTTCGGCGTGGACGCCAATTGGCCGCCAGATTTGCAACAAGCGCTCACGGGCGCTGGTGCGCAAGAGGCGCAATGGGTACACGCCTACCTCGAACACGTGCGCGTTGAAAAGCGCTTGTCACCGCGCACACAAGACCTGTACGCCCACGACTTGGCCAAGCTGCTCAACTTTGCGCGTGAAGCCAAGACACCGCTGCAACTGGTGAGCGCCGCGCAAGTGCGGCGTTGGGTGGGCGTGATGCGCGCCAAAGGGCGCAGTGCGCGGGGCATCAACTTGATCTTGTCGGGCTGGCGGGGCTTTTACCGCTGGTTGGCTTGGCAAGGCGAGATCGGCAGCAACCCGGTGCAAGATGTGCGTGGGCCCAAGCAAGCCCAACCGCTGCCCAAAGCCTTGCCTGTGGACGAGGCCATGCGACTGGCTGACGGCCCCGATGAGTCGGCCTCGGACCCGGTGCTGGCCGCGCGTGATCAAGCCATGGTTGAGTTGCTCTACGGCTGCGGCCTGCGTTTGGGCGAGTTGTTGGGTTTGGACGTGCGTGCGTCTGGCCAAGCAGCGGGGTGGCTGGACTTGAGCGAAGGCGCGGCCCACGTCCTGGGCAAGGGCAGCAAACGGCGCGTGGTGCCGCTGGGGCGCTTGGCCAGCGCGGCGGTGCAAGCTTGGTTGGCGCAGCGTGCGCAGTGGGTACCTGGCGATGAACCCGCATTGTTTGTCAGCCGCTTGGGGCGACGCTTGAGCGCCAACCAAGCGCGGGTGCGCTTGCGCCAGCGCTCGGCGCGCACGGGTTTGAGCACGCCAGTGCACCCGCACATGTTGCGTCACTCCTTTGCCAGTCATTTGTTGCAGTCCTCGCACGACTTGCGCGCCGTGCAAGAACTGCTGGGCCACAGCAACATCAGCACCACGCAGCGCTACACCGCGCTGGACTTCCAACATTTGGCCCAGGTTTACGACGCGGCGCACCCGCGTGCCAAGCACAAAAAGAGCGATTGAGCTCGTTTGCGGTGCCCCCTCGACGCCCGTGAGGTCGTTTCCCAGCACAGCCCCGAAACCTCGGGGTTTGCCGTTAGGATGTGAACCCAGCGTTGGCGCAGGTGCGCCACGTGTTCACACCGAAGGAGACCGCAATGAAACAATGGATCAAGGCCTTGACGGCCGCATTTGTCTTGAGCCTGGGCTTGGGCGCGCAAGCAGAAGACGGCATCAAAGCCGTCTACCACATGACCGACGGCGTGGAGCAGGCCGATCGCGGTTTGCGCAACGTGCAAAACCATTTGAACGCCGACGCCACCGCCAAGATTGTGGTGGTTGGGCACGGCAAGGGCATTGACTTCATGCTCGATGGCGCCAAGACCCCCAAGGGCGGTGACTTTGCGGGTTTGATCTCTGGTTTGGCCGCCAAAGGCGTTGAGTTCCGTGCGTGCAACAACACGCTCAAGGCCCGTAACATTGACCCCAGCCAGTTGGTCTTGGAAGCCAAGGTCGTGCCCTCTGGCGTCGCTGAAGTGGCGCGTTTGCAGGCCAAAGAAGGCTTTGTGTACCTGAAACCATGAGCACCAACACACGGGTGATCGCCGCAGCCGACGGTAGCGGCCAGTTCGCTGCATACGTCGCCAAGCCCGAGGGCCAAGGCCCTTGGCCTGCGGTGGTGGTGGTGCAGGAGATCTTTGGCGTAAACGCCAACATCCGCGCTGTGGCCGAACAATACGCCCGCGACGGCTTCGTGGCCGTGGCCTTGGACTTGTTTTGGCGGCTGGAACCAGGCGTGGAGCTGGGCTACACCGAAGCCGATCGCGCCAAGGCCTATGGGCTGATGCAGCGCTTTGACGTCGATGCGGGCATCGCCGACATCCAGTCCAGCATCGACGCTCTGCGCGCTGACGCCGACTGCGACGGCCGAGTGGGCGTGGTGGGCTTTTGTTTGGGCGGCAAGATGGCTTACCTGAGCGCTTGCCACACCAACGCCGACGCCAGCGTGGGTTACTACGGCGTGGGTTTGGACGCTTTGCTCGACCGCGCGGCGCGGATCAGCAAACCGCTGGTGCTGCACATCGCCGAGCAAGACATGTTGTGCCCGCCCGAGGCCCAGGCCGCGATTGTGGCGGGCTTGCAGTCACAGCCTCTGGCGACTTCCCACCTCTACCCCGACGTGGGTCACGCCTTTGCGCGGGTCAACGGTGACCACTGGGCGCCCGAGGCCGCAGCGCTGGCCAACGCGCGCACGCTGGCGGTGTTGCAAGCCATGTGAGCACGGGCTCAGGCTGGCGCCTGAGCCTGCAACAGCTGCCAAGCCACACGGGCGGCGACACGGCCTTCGTCTGTCGGCACCGCCCAAATTTCGGCGCGGCTGTCGGCGTGGTGAATCGCCACGGGCTGGTTGCCATTGGCCGCTTGGTTGGCCGTGTCGTCCAGGCGCAAACCCAGGTGGCTCAAGCCCTGCACCATGGCGGCGCGCACCTTGGCGTCGTGCTCGCCAATGCCGCCGGTGAAGGCCAAGACGTCTAAGCCCTGCAACACCGCAATCAGGCCACCCGCCTCGCGGATGGCGCGGTAAACGAACAAGTCGATGGCTTCTTGCGCGTGAGGGTCGTCACTGGCGTGCAACTGGCGCATGTCGGCTGAAACCCCAGACACCCCCAGCAAACCGCTTTCTTTGTAGAGCAATTGCGTCAAAGCCTCAGGACTCATGCCTTGGCCCAACAGGTGCAGGGCGACGCCCGCGTCCAAGCTGCCGCAGCGTGTGCCCATCATCAAGCCGTCCAGCGCGGTGAAGCCCATGGTGGTCGCCACACTGCGCCCGCCTCGCGTGGCGCACAGGCTGGCGCCGTTGCCCAGATGGGCCATCAACACCTTGCCTTGGCCGTGCGCCGTGTGCGCGCCCAGCCAGCCGCTGACGTAGTCGTAAGACAGGCCGTGAAAGCCGTAGCGGCGCACGCCTTGATCGTGCCAAGCGCGTGGCAGCGCAAAGCGCGTCTCCAAGTCGGGCAGGCTGTGGTGAAACGCGGTGTCGAAACAAGCCACTTGGGGCACGTCGGGCATGGCGGCCATGAAGGCGCGCACTCCAGCCAGGTTGTGCGGCTGGTGCAAAGGGGCCAAGGGCTCAAGCCTGGCCAAGTCGGCCAACACCGCTTCATCAACCAACACGGGTTGCCAGTGCTGGGTGCCGCCGTGCACCACGCGGTGCGACACGGCCAACAGCGTCTGCCCGCCGAGGTGGGCTTGGATGCGCGCTTGCAAATCTTGTAAAGCCGCGTGCAGCGCGGTCTCGCCCTGGTGTTGCACCGGCAATTCCTGCCGCTTGGCCGATTGCGTCAGCCGCAGCTGCAATTGCCCGCCCGGTTGCAAGCCTTGATACTCGCCGCTGAAAGACGTGGGGTCCAAGTCTTGGTGGGGTGCGTCAAAGGCGTACAGCGCGAACTTGAGGCTGGAAGAACCGATGTTGACGGCCAAAATGTGGGGGCTAGGCATGGGCTGGCTCGGGAGGCTGCTGGATCACTGGGGCTGCAGTGTAGTGCCCCCAAATGTCAGGCCCGTGAACGCTTGGGCGCCGTCGGTGTGACCCACCGGAACGTCAAGTTCAAGCGAGCGCCCAGAGCGCGGCTTTGCTTGGCGATGCCGTGCTTCCAGTGCACTTGTGTGCTGCCGGCCATCAGCAGCAAACTGCCCGAGGGCAGGGCGATGCGCACGGGCTTTAGGTCTGCGCGTTGGCGGTGTTTGAACACCAAGGTGCGCACCTCACCCAGACTCAAAGACGCAATGATGGGGCGCGGGCCCAACTCGGGCTCGTCGTCGGCGTGCATGCCCATGCTGTCGCGCTCGTTGCGGTAGAGGTTCAACAGCACGCTGTTGAAGCGCGCCTCACAGGCAGCCTCCACACGTGCGCGCAAGTCCAACAGCCGGGGACTCCAAGGCTCAGGCGTCAAACGCAGGCCCGAGTAGGTGTAACTGGAGTCGGCGTCGCCAACCCACGCGTGCAAGCGCGGTTGCATGAACTCGCGCCCGTGCACCCGAATGGCGTCCTGCCGCCACGGCGTTTCGGCCGCCAGCGCGGCCATCAAGTCCTCAGCCGCTTGCCCGCTGTTGAAGCCTTCAAGCAAACGCACATCGGCATCGGGCAAGCCCAGGTCTTGCCAATCAGCGGCGGGAGCGAACAAACTCAAAGACATGGGTGGCACGATAGCACCGCGTGCACACCCCGCGTGCCATTGAGCCCATGGGGTAAGACCCAAACCCGTCGCGCGAGCGGCCCAGCTGCCCGAGCGCAGCAGGGGTGGAAATTTCTCGCCAAGCGCCCGCAAGCAGTCCAAAAAATTGTGGCTATAATGCGCGTCTTTCGGCGATATAGCTCAGTTGGTTAGAGCGCAGCATTCATAATGCTGATGTCGGTGGTTCAAGTCCACCTATCGCCACCATTTTAAAGACCTCAACCACTCTCGGTTGGGGTTTTTTTTCGACCACTCTTGCGTGTCGCCCCGTGCTCTTGGGGATTCGTGCGGAAACCCGTGGACCACGCCCGTCGCACCATCATCGCGGTTCAGCGACTGTTTCTCTCTCATTTGGCCGCTTCTCTCCGGATTCCTCATGTCTGTGGACGGGGCGTTGTCAACAAGGCTCGTTGACTGTGGCCAATAAAATCAACAAGTTACGAGTTGATAAATCAAGCAGTTTGATGGCTGTGATTTGGTTGAAATTGCAATTACAGCCAAGTGGTTGTGTGCGCTCTGCAGCCGTTCTCGGAAAGCCTGGGGGCCAGCAGGTAAAGATTAGAAGTGGTCAGTTGGTTGATTGCCTGTGGGTTTGTGGCACATGATTTCGCTGCCAGTCCCAAAATGGGACTAAAATGCCGCTATGCGTGTTATCTCAATATCCACACTCGTTGCGTTTTGGGAAAGACCTGAGTTCAAGGATGCAGAGGTGCCGCTGCGTGCGTGGTTGAAGGAAGTGCGCAGTGCGAACTGGCGCCAGCCGTCAGACATTAAGGCTCAGTTTGGCAATGCCAGCATTCTTAACAGGCCGTTGAAAAAAGCATTGCGCAAAATTGCCCACGAAACCCGACCTCTCAAAACGGCCTACAAGCGATTATTTTGAGTGCGGTAAGGGGTCAAGTACCCCTGAAATCGTCATGTTTTGACCTCTGAGGGACTTTTTCAACACCCTGTTAAGAACCGACGCGTCGTGTTTAACGTCAAAGGCAATGATTACCGGTTGGTTGTTGCTGTGGCTTATACATTTCAGGCGGTGTACATCAAGTTTGTTGGCACACATGCCGAGTACGACAGGATTGATGTTGAGACTGTGGAGGTTTTCGAATGAGTAAAGCAACTATGAAGTTGAATCCAATTCGCACCGACGCGGACTATCGGGCGGCGCTTGAGCAAGCGGAGCGATTCTTTGATGCTGAGAATGAGCCTGATTTGGACAGTGCGGAAGGGGCGTATTTCGAGGCGCTTATCACATTGATCGAAGCGTACGAATCCAAGCACTATCCAGTTGATCCACCCGACCCCGTCGATGCCATCAAGTTCCGAATGGAGCAAAGTGGTCTGACCGTAAAAGACCTGGAACCCATGATTGGCAAGCGCAACAGGGTGCACGAAGTCTTGACACACAAGCGATCGTTGAGCCTAGCCATGATTCGGCGCTTACACAAGGGTCTTGGTATTCCTGCAGAAGTCTTGATCAATGAGCCTGTTTGAGTTCTGTTAAACGCCTGTTTTGGCTATTGCGTTATGCGGTCGAACAGTCGCTTGAAGTTCTTGACCACACCAGAGCCCGTTGTTCATCCCACAGCATCGGTGTGCCCGATGTCAAGTTAAAAAATGTGACGTGCGGTGGCAGTTTGTCGTCCAGGATTGCTGCGACGATGTCAGGCGCCAGTGTTGTGAAGCTGGCCAAGCGGCTGAGGTAGGCCTTATCCACGCCTTCGGCTTTAGCGATTTCGCCAAGTGTTTTCATCTGACCTGAGTCAATCATTTGTTGGTATTTGAAAGCGCGGGCAAGGCACATTTGTAGGGTCGTTGGTGTTGCGTCATGGGCAGGAACGAATGCACTGCCATCGGTTCTTTTGATGACGGTGTGGCTTTCCTTGCGACCCAGACGGATTGGCACGGATATGTTGAGGCTGCCGTCACTGGCGGTGGCAAATTGCGCTTGGCCTGATTGTTTGATTAATGAGTGGCTCATGCGATTTGCTCCGCGGTCATTGGCGCACTGGCAGTTTGGTGCAAGTCGCGCGCCAGCAGGTCCACGCCACCACTTCTGAGCTTGACGTCGATTTCGTCTTCATAGACCGTGACGCGTTCGACCAGGAGTTTGATGATGCGCTCTTGCTCGATCGGAAACAACTCATCCCATATGCGGTCAATCTGCTGCATGCCGACCCAGACTTGTGCCTCGTCCAAGGTTTCATTGCTGGTGGCGGCGAGTTGAGCAACGTGCTGGCGAAGCTGGGGCGAGCGCAGCAGCTCTCGCAACTGGGAAACGACTGTTGCTTCCAATTCGGTCGCGGGCAGCCGTGGCAAGCCTGAGGCGCCGGCAAATTCTTTGGCATCCTGGGAGTGGATGTAATAGCGGTACATTCGCCCATCAGCTTTGCGGGTCCAGCTTGTACTCATCGCTCGACCTTCGGGTCCCTTGACGACGCCTTTGAGCAGAAACTGCACCTGAGCGCGCTTGGTGTGAATACGTTCGCAAACCGGTTGACCAATGACGGCGTGAGCCGCATCCCACAACTCATGTTTGATCAACGGCTTGTGTCTGCCCTTGTGCCATTCGCCCTTGTGTCCGATTTCGCCAATGTAGGCCCGATTGTTCAGTATTCTGTAGAGGCTGCCCTTGTTGATAAATTTCCCTTTATGGTGCTTCCCGTCTTGCGTGATCCATGACTTGGAAGTGAAACCACTCAGGCGAAGTTCTTTGACCAGGCTCGTTGCCGAGCCAGTCTCGACAAAGCGTTGGAATATGTAGCGAACAAGTTCCGCCTCCTGTGCGTTGGGAACCAAGGTGTGGTCGCGCACGTCGTAACCGAGTGGCGGTACGCCTCCCATCCACATGCCTTTCCTCTTTGAGGCTGCGATTTTGTCGCGGATGCGCTCGCCCGTGACTTCACGCTCAAACTGCGCAAACGACAGCAAGACGTTGAGCATCAGACGCCCCATTGATGTAGTGGTGTTGAACTGCTGGGTGACGGAAACAAAGCTCACCTTTTTACGTTCGAACACCTCGACCATCTTGGAGAAGTCGGCCAGACTGCGGGTCAGGCGATCGATCTTGTAAACCACCACGATGTCTATCAGGCCGTTCTCGATATCGGCCATCAGGCGTTTCAGTCCGGGGCGTTCGGTGTTGCCACCTGTGAACCCGGGGTCGTCGTAATCATCGGCCACAGGGATCCAGCCCTCTGATCGCTGGCTTGCGACGTAGGCATGTCCGGCTTCCTTTTGTGCATCGATGGAGTTGAAGTATTGATCCAGGCGTTCGTCAGATGACACCCGGCAATAAACCGCGCAGCTTTGGCGCTTTTTGATGTTGTCATTCATTTGTGGGCTCCACTTTTCGCAGACTTCCTGGCGGCATTGGTCTTCAGTCCAAAAAAGACTGGTCCACTCCATCGGGTGCCGGTGATCTCTCTTGCAATGCGCGAGAGGCTTGTGTAAGGCCGCCCTTCAAACCTGTAGTTGCCATCGGCTGTGACGGTGACCACGTGCTCTTGGTCGTTGTACGTGCGGGTCATGGTGGTGCCCGGTAGGTGGCGAATGTCGTGGTCGGGCTTATTCAGCTTGCCTGTGTTGATGAGGGCATCGACCCGCCTGCGATTGCGATCCATCATGTGGCGATCGGTTTTGCGAAATTCGATTTCCTGCCATCGCTGCGCGATACGCCTTTCCAGGAAGCGGCGGTTGTGTGTGGGTACCTCTTTGCCGAACAGTTGTTCCCAAATGGCTTTGATTTCGGCCATGGACAGGTTGGGCAGATTGGCAATTCGAGCGGCCACCGAACGCGGTGTGGTGTAGCCATCGGGGTTTGAATTTGATGTGCTCATGCATGCTCCGGGTTTGAGTCGACGGTGTTGCTATGAACGCTCTGCTTGCCAGAAATAGCAAGACCAAACTCCCTCTCTTGGGCCGCATCTGTGGACTTACTCCCACGGTCCTCGCTCGGCTGGCGTAACCGGATCAGTCCATTCAGTAGGATTGAAGCGACTTCAATAAGTCGCTCATGTGCCGCCATGAGCTCAGGTGGATGCTGGGTTGGATGTCGCATTTGCTTGGGTTCCAATGTTGTTTCAAACTTCATTGGAATTCTGGTCGGAGGCAGTCATTGGCACCATCACGGAGTTGATGGCGCATGCGTATCGCTGCGAACAGATGCGAAAAGGCCGCGCAAGAACGCCAAGCAAAGAGGCGCCCCGACAAAGGCGCCGAACGCGACGCTGAAACTCAGTTGCCCAACCGACGGAACAGTGCGGTTTTGAGGAGTTGTTGCCCCGTTGGAGTTGACTCCATCAAGGTTTGAATTTGAGCTTGAACTTGCTGCACATCTTTGCCAGCGTGCGATGCAGCCTGCATCGTGGCGGAAAACGCGTCCAACACATCCAGTGTTGTGATTTCGTAGCCGTAGCCGTGGGCAATCCAATGCAGTGATGCCATGCCCGCAGCGAACGCAAATGCGGGTTGCGTTTGCGTGAAGTCTCTCGCCGCACGCGCCAGTGTCTTGGGCTCAGTCGGGCTGGTGTTGGCCAGATGGATGGCTTCGTCAAGCAGGCCAATCGTTTTCGCCGTGGCAAACCACTTGCCCTCTTGTCCGGGCGTGCTGGCAACCAGGTCGCGCAAGATTTGCTCGGGGGCGATGGTTGGGTATTTCTTGGCGATGACCCTGAATGTGTTCAGGTTGGTGGCGTTTTGATTGGCCCAGATGGCATATCGCCGATACGCTTCTTCCACCAATCCAGATGACAGCAAAATATCTTCACAGGCCAGTGCAATCAGCCAGCCGGGGCTGTTCAGGTCGCGTGATTCTTCGGCATAGCGAATGGCCTCGGCCCTCTTGCCCATGGCCACCAATGCTTTGACGCCCCATTGCCGGTGGTGCCAAAACCGCGACGGTGCCTTGTCGATCAGCGCCAACAATTCTTCATTGCGACCCGCCGCCAGCAATGAGGCCAGACAGACGCTGGTGCCCTTGAAATAGCCGTGACCGGGACTGTTTGGGTTCCAGATGTACTCAACGGTTGGCTTGAGCTCGTCAGCCCATCTGGACGCCAATTCGGGTGTCACACACAGGCGATCCCAATAGTCGCCCAGTATTTCGATGTAGGGCATGTCATCGTCTTGCAGCGCTTGCCACAATCGCTCCAACCAGCGTTGACGTGTTTTGACATCCACGTTGGCGGCGACCACGATCGGCACCAGCGTGTCAATGGCGTTGTTTACAGTGGTGCCTATGGAGCCGGATGAACTGTCAACACGTTCGAGTGCTGGTGAGATCTTTTCCAAGAACGCCACGGCACCTTCTGCCGCGATGATGGAGTCCTTTCGGGCAATGGATTTGATTTCGCTGAGCGCTTCCTTGATGCGTTTGATTGGTGCGTCAGAACGCCAGCCAAACGCATTGCGGCGAAAGCGCGATGTGAATTGCCATTTGTGTTTTGCGTGGCCTGCCATGTGAATGATGTCCAGCTATCGCACAGGATATTGCCCATTGTTAATGAAGCGATCGAAAGTGTCTTCTTCAGGTTCACCGTCGTCATGTTGAGGGTACTGACTGTCAGCATCTGGCATGAGCAGCAAAGTCAGCTGGTAGTCGTAGCTGCGTGCGTTGACGACGTGTTCAACGACCTTCACATGGTCGGGCTCATGCATGAACCAGGTGGCAGCAGGGGACAGTTGAGCACGCGTGTTGTGGCTGCCAAGAGCGCTGTGCGCGAGCGCACTTTGGGGCAGTTCAATGGTGTCCTTGCGTGTGGCGAAGAAGTTGCCGGCCTTGAACGCGTTGTCATTGGACTTGGCCCACAACATGTGATCGTCGCGGCTGGCGACGAGAACGGCGCGCTCGGGTGCGATTTCAATCCAGCGCAACGCTGCCGCTGTGAGTGACACGCCATAGCGATCAGCGCAGTGTCCAAGCAAATCAAAATCGATGACCTCGCCTTCGGTCTGGCATCGAAAGTCGTCGAGCGGCATGAGCAGGTTGCATGCAAATCGATCAGCCTCGGCCTCAATGTTGCGCTGACCGTGATCTCCTGATTCGATATCGCTGGCACTGCACGAGAAAGAATATTGCAGGTGACGATGAAGGACGTAGTGACCAAACTCGTGGGAGATGGTGTAGCGCTTGCGTCCTTCGGACTGCACCTTGTTGCTGTAGGCGATCAACCATTTGCTGCGATCCCGGTTGGCTTTGAGAACACCATCAAAGCCACCAATGTCCACGCCTTGGACTTGCGCAATGGGTGAATCAGGAAACCGGTGCCGGGACACTTCAATAGCAACGCTGCCAACGTCAATAGGAAAACGGTCCTCACCGAGTGCGAACTTGAGCAGTGCGGAAATGTGGTTTGCCTCGGCCATGGGGCTCAGGCGCTTTGCGGCTGGCATCGATGACGTGCAAATGGTCAGTTGTCTTCCCAGGCGTCCAGAATCTGGCGCAGGCGCTTTTTGTCGGGCTCATTCATGGCCACGTAGCGACGAAAGAAAGCCTTGTCTATTTCCGCCTGGCCCGGCGTGGTCATGGTGTCGTTGAGGAAGTAGTCGGCTGTGACACCCAAGACGGCGGCAATCTTGCCCAGTTTTTCTGCCGATGGTTTGGGGTCGTCCTTGTTTTCCAGTTCCCACAGATAACTCTTGCTGGAATCTGTTTGTTCGCCCAGCTGTTCAAGGCTCAGACCTTTGTCTTTGCGCAAGGCGCGAATCTTGTCACCCAAGGCTGAAGGCATCGCAACTCTCCTAATACATTCGCATCAGGTGGCAAATTGTACCAGTACACCGAACAAGTTTGCACTTGTTTGACGTAATCGTTTTCGGTACTTATTATTCGGATTCGTTCTGCGTGCCGAACGAATGTTGCCGGTGTAAAGATGCTCTAACACCGGTCCTTTTACCCTTGAGACCCATGCGCCAGCAAGTGAAGAGCGGCGTGATGGCTCATTCCCCCTGAGGTCAAAACAAGTCATGTCCGCATTCAACTACCGCGATTTCATTCGCAAGATTCGCCAGCGCACCTGGCAGTTCTATTTCGATGCCAGGGCACTCAGCCTGCCCGATGGTGTGGCGTGGGAGCAGGAAACCAATGCCGTCCACGCAGGCGTGTTGGAGGCTTTGGAAACACTTGATGAAGTTCACCGCGGCGCGATCATGTTCGAGCTGGTCCGAGCCAAACGCTTGGCCAACTGGAAAGGTATTCAGGCGCTTCGCAATGCGGTGCCTTTGGCGGCCCCCATGTTGGATGACTTTGAGCTTCATTCAAGCGATGAAGAGCGTGCGTTGTGGGCTTTGGTGAATTGGCCCACGCAAGTGAAGATTGCCGAGTCGATCATGCAGTTTGACGCCCGTGTGGAAAAGCGCCAGTGGTGGCGGGTTCAGTTGTCGCCAGGTCAGACGATTTCTTGTGGGCCAGAAGACCAGAAGTTCTTGCGAGATGCCATTGCACTGGCCTTTACGCCCAAGCGAGCGCGCTTGCGTGCCTGCGAGATTGATGTGCTCACACGTCATCTCGATGGTGGCGTGCAACTCGACATCCGTGTCGAGGACAACCTGCAACGCAACTTTGAGTTTGATGAAAACGATCACACGGTCTGGCGGGAATATCGGCCGCCGTTGCGCATGACGGTGGTGATTTATCCGGAGGCAGGCGCGATCGATATGGTGGTTCCCGGTGGCGAAAAGACCCGAACGAAGGTTCTGGGACCGCTGGCCAAGCATGTGTTCAAGTGCGCGTTGGAGCCGATCACGATGCCCCAGCCTTTGTTCCTCTTGAACCGTTTGCGCGATGGCGTACGCCCCGATGAACACAGCGGGCTGGATCTCAGGGACTACGGCGTTGATCACGTGCGCTTGTCGGAGTGTCGGGTACGCACAGTTGTTGCACCGTTGTGTGATTTCTCCATCAAGCCGCCGGGTATCAAGGGCGACGCCGATGTGCTCGATTGCGTGCGTGCGCACGACAGCCAGTTGATGACATCCGGGTTCAACATCGTGAGTGGCGTCGTGAGTTTGTATTTTGGGCCGACAAGCGCCAGCAAAGAGCGGGTCTTGCACATTGGTCTGAAGCCAACAGGCATCAGCAATTTGCGTGATATGAATGAGAAGGATGCGCGCCTGGCTGAAAACTTGGTGTTGGCGCTTGGCGTCAAGCAAGTCGAACCGCCCAAAAAGCAGGTTCATGGTGCGGTCAGCGACGTTGAGGGCGCATGATCATGGGTGTTGTGAACGCACAGGCGATGGACCTTTTGTGCGTGTTGCTGGAAAGCCGTGCGCATCAAGTTCTGCCGGACGCTGTTTGGCTGGGTGGTCAGACTCATGTCTACCAACGCCTGCGCGATCACGGCTTTCTGGGCTTTGGCGCTGCGATGGCCTCTGCAGTGTTGTGCCCGGATTGCAGGATGGGTTCTGTGTATCCGGGCTTTGACGTTGTTGAGGGCAAAGTCAAATACAGCGCCTACTGCATGGAGTGCGGTCCCATGACACTGACCAAGGAGCAGGTATGGCCTTGGTCAGTTAATCCCGCTCGGGTGGCGACATTGATCAAAAGCGCGTTGAAACTGTGCGGTATGAGCGAAGTGGCTGAATTGGTGCCGGGGCGGCTGTGGCACTTGGGCGATCGTGAGCACAAGCGCGTCAGGAGGGGATTCTTCTTCGGCTGCCAGCTTGTCGCTTGTGCAGTTGATGTGCGTGACGCTATGGCAAGCGTTGCTGCGCCGGGATCAGAAGTGTTGATCACAACAAGCGAGCCGCCCGCTTTGCTGGAAACTTCGTTGCGTGACAAAACCGTGATTCCGCTGCGTGCGATTGCCGGTTTGCGAAAAGGCCATTTTTCCATCGAAAGCCTGGACGCGTATTTGTCAAGGCGAAATGTTCTTTCATTAACCAAAAAGAAGCAGGAATTGACATTAATTTATTCTGTCCAATTAATCTTTTAATATTATAGACTAATCTGTGGAATAGAGTATAATTATTTTTCTCTTCAGCTGTTTTTGGGCTTCTGAGTTTTTTACCGCGTTCATCAACCAAACCCAATTTATAAGCAGGAAGATTCTCCCACTTTGTATTTAATATTTTTAAAAATCTATATGCATAAAC
>JALRFN010000391.1 GCA_023268425.1 Burkholderiaceae bacterium
CCCATAAAACGGTCAACAAAAACTGCGCCAGATTCTTTATCTACTTCGTACTTCACTGGATCAGAATTCATCGGGATTTCGATGATGACATTGAATTCTTCAGGTGCTTTGTCGCCAGCGGGCACGAGGTTCAGAGACATGGTGAACTTTTCTCTCAGAGAGGTTGAACAAAAGAAAGGGTAAAGCCTAGGATTAACCCTGATTTTACTTGCACTGTCCTTGCACGCCGCCAGGGGACTTGGCCCGCTGCGGCACAATTCGTTGCCATGTCTTCGCCCACGCCAACCCACGCCAAAGTGATCCCGATCGCTGCCGGGCCCAAGCACCGCGCAGCCTCGACCGATGCACGCGCGGCCGTTAGCCCCAGCTTGCGCGATCAGTTGGATCGGCCGCTGCGGGATTTGCGCATCAGCGTGACGGACCGCTGCAACTTCCGTTGCAGCTACTGCATGCCCAAGAGCGTTTTTGGCCGCGACCACGCGTTTTTGCCACACAGTGACTTGCTCAGTTTTGAAGAAATCACCCGCCTGGCCGAAGCCAGCGTGGCCCTGGGGGTGCGCAAAATTCGCATCACAGGCGGTGAACCGCTGCTGCGCAAAAACCTGGAAATTTTGATTGCTCAACTGGCGGCCCTGCGCACGACAGACGGGCAAGCACTGGACATCACACTGACCACCAACGCCACGCTACTGGCGCGCAAAGCCCAAGCCCTCAAAGACGCAGGGCTGAATCGCGTGACGGTGAGCCTGGACGCGCTGGACGACGCTGTGTTTCAGCGCATGAACGACATGGGTGTGCCGGTGGCCGATGTGCTGAGCGGCATCGAGGCGGCGCAAGCCGTGGGGCTGCAAGACATCAAGGTCAACATGGTGGTGCAAAAAGGCACCAATGAAGATCAAATCTTGCCCATGGCACGTTACTTTCGCGGCAGCGGTATCACCTTGCGCTTCATTGAGTTCATGGACGTGGGCGAAACCAACGGGTGGGCCATGGACCAAGTCCTGCCATCTGCCGACGTCATTGCGCGGATTCACGCCGAGATGCCATTGGTCGCACTGCCCGCGAAGTCCACCGGAGAAACCGCGCAGCGCTGGGCATATGCCAACGCGCAAGGACAGGCTGACGCCAGCCTCGGCGAAGTGGGCGTGATCTCCAGCGTGACCCAAGCCTTTTGCGGCGACTGCAACCGCGCGCGGCTGTCCACGGAGGGCAAGCTTTACACCTGTTTGTTCGCCACCGGCGGCACCGACCTTCGTCCCTTGGTGCGCAGCGGAGCCGACGCCCTCAGCCTGGCGCAAGCCATGGCCAACGTGTGGGCGCCGAGAGACGACCGCTATTCCTTGTTGCGGGCGCAGGGCGTTGCCCCCGATGGCCCGCGCATCGAGATGCACTACATCGGCGGATGAAGGCAGAGCTCGCCGCGCTGATCTTGGCCGGTGGGTACTCGCGCCGCATGGGCCGTGACAAGGCCTGGGTTAAATGGCAAGGCCAGGCGCTTTGGCAGCACGTACACCAGCGCCTGCAAGGACAGCACCCCACGGCATTGCGCTCGGTTTGGATCAACACCCGCGAACCCAGCGACGCTTTTGTCGCAGCCGTGGCGGACGGCTTGCTCGAAGGCCGGGTCCAAGACGCGCCCGACTATGCCGGCATGGGCCCGTTGGCGGGCATGCACGCGGGTTTGAGTCAACTGGATTCCCAGTGGCTGCTGGTGGTGCCTTGCGACACACCGCTGTTGCCGCTGGATCTGCTGCAACGCCTTCAGGCAGCGCAGGCGCCTGTGGCCATCGCCGCCTCGAGATCAGGCGATCACTTGCGCCCTCACCCCACCGTGGCCTTGCTGCATCAATCAGCCTTGCCTGGGATCACGTCCCAGTTGCAGGCCCAAGACCTCAAGCTCATGCACTGGCTGGCCAAACAAACGCACGCTGTGGTGGCGTGGGCCGATGACCAGGCCTTTGCCAATGTCAATGACCCCACGGCATTGTCCACCTTGCCCGGGTCTTAAGCCCGCAAGCCGGAATCGCGCGCAGCCAAACTCAACGCGCAGACTCGACCCCACGATTGGCCAAGGCGTCAGCAGCCTCATTGCCAGGATCGCCAGCGTGGCCTTTGACCCAGTGCCAGCGGATGTCGTGAATGCCGTCGTGCACCAAGGCGTCCAGGCGTTGCCAGAGGTCGGCGTTTTTCACCGGCTGTTTGCTGGCGGTTCTCCAGCCCTTGGCTTTCCAGCCATGAATCCACTCGGTGATGCCTTGTCGCACGTATTGGCTGTCCAGCCACAGGTTGATGACACAGGGGCGCTTCAAGGCTTCCAAAGCTTGAATCACGGCCATCAGCTCCATGCGGTTGTTGGTGGTTTGGCGTTCGCCGCCAAACAACTCCTTGCGTTTGTCTCCCGCGATCAGCACCGCGCCCCAGCCGCCGGGGCCTGGGTTGCCTTTGCAGGCGCCATCGGTGTAGATCGTGACGGTGGTGGGTGCGGTTGAATTCATGGCGAAGGCGGCAGCGGCGAAACAGAAGAGGCGCCGATTGTCGTCGCAGTGGCAGGCTGCGCCGCCAAACGCCTTCGCGCGCGCCGCTTGGGCGACATCAAACGCAGAGCCGGTACCTTCTTGATCGCCACCAGACTGTAGGCCGCACCCAGAATCGGCCACCAGCGCTCGCCCGTGCGATCCATCCACGCAAAGCGACGCAGCCACTGTTCGTCTTGGGTGGCAGGTCGATATATGCCGTGTTCCGTGTCGGCCAGTTCCATGCCCAAGACTTTGAGCCAATCGCGCACGCGGCCGGGCGACAAAAACTCGCCCTCCTGTGGCAAGAACAACTGCCCCCAGCCCACACGGCGCAACAAGCGCGAGCGCGCACTCAAGTGGCGCCAACGCTGACTCGCCCCCCACCAACTCCAGGGGTTAAACCCCGTGATGAGCATGCGCCCCTCCGGGCGCAACACCCGGTACACCTCGCGCACACAGGCGTGCGGGTCGCTGCTGAGCTCCAGTGTGTGCGGCAAGACCACCAGGTCCAGGCTATCGTTGGCAAAGGGCAAGGCGTCGTCGTGCACCCAGGCTTGCGGCGCCAGCACGGATGCGCGCGAGCTGGCCATGCCCCAGGCATCGGCGACTTCGACCATCCAGCGCTGTGGCATGCGGTTGGACCTGAGCGCGTCCAAATTCGACGTCCCCAATTGCATCGCGTGGTAACCAAACACATTGGCCACCTGCGCATCAAATTGCTTTTGCTCCCAAGCCGCCAAGTACTGGCCAGCCGGAGACTGCCACCATGGGTCCAAACCTATAATCCTTTGCACACACATTCCCTGATGAGGCCCTGCGCTCAAGGGCGCACCAGACGGCCTCAAACAGCCAAAGCGGGAGACTTCACCATGCAGCTACACGCCCTCCCAGCGTTCGAGGACAACTATATCTGGATGTTGACGCAAGACGGTGACGCCTGGGCCGTTGACCCTGGCGACGCTGGTCCAGTACTGGATTTCGTCGGCACACACGCCTTGCAGCTGCGCGGCATCTTGATCACCTACCACCACGGTGACCACACCGGCGGCGTTGCCGCGCTGCAAAGCGCCTGCCCAGAGTTGTCTGTTGTTGGCCCCGCCAACGAGCGCCTGAGCTTCCCCTACCA
>JALRFN010000436.1 GCA_023268425.1 Burkholderiaceae bacterium
GATCTTGGACGATGGTGGCGACGCAACATTATACGTGTTGTTAGGCGCACGCGCCGAAGCGGGCGAAGACATCATCCCCTACATCCACGACCGCAAGCAGTTTGGCCAGTCGATTGGCGAGTTCCAGTTGATTCAAGGCAAGGTGGCTGACATGTACACCGGCTTGCAAGCCGCCCGTGCCTACGCCTACACCGTGGCCAAAAACCTCGACAGTTTGGGCGCCGAGCACGTGCGCCAAGTGCGCAAAGATTGTGCGGCCGTCATTTTGTGGACCGCTGAACAAGCCACACGCATGGCGGGCGATGGCATCCAAATTTTCGGCGGCAACGGTTACATCAACGAATACCCCTTGGGCCGTTTGTGGCGTGACGCCAAGCTGTACGAAATCGGTGCGGGCACGTCCGAAATCCGCCGCATGCTGATTGGTCGCGAACTCTTTGCTGAAACCTGTTGATCGAGACGCGCCGCACGCCGTGTTGGTCCCTTGACCACACACGGCAAACGGCATGGGGAAGGGGCACAATCCGATCATGAGCAAACACCTAAACGATCTTTTTGAACACAACCGCCGCTGGGCCGAGCAGGTGCAGGCGCAGCAGCCGGGTTTCTTCACGCGCCTGAGCCAGCAACAAACACCACGCTACATGTGGATCGGTTGCTCCGACAGCCGTGTGCCTGCCAACCAAATCACCGGCTTGGAGCCGGGTGAGGTGTTTGTGCACCGCAACGTCGCCAACGTGGTGGTGCACAGTGACCTCAATGCCTTGTCGACGGTGCAGTTTGCCGTCGAGCGTTTGGGTGTTGAGCACGTCATGGTCGTCGGCCACTATGGCTGCTCAGGCGTGCAAGCAGCATTGGAAGGCGCGCGTGTGGGTCTGGCTGATAACTGGCTGCGCCACATCCAAGATGTGCGCGATCGGCATTGGGACATTTTGAAAAACTTGGAGGAGCGCCACCGCGCTGAAGCCTTGTGCGAGCTCAATGTCATTGAGCAGGTGGTCAACGTCGCCCAAAGCACGGTGCTGCTGGACGCCTGGTCGCGTGGGCAAAACATCTTGGTGCATGGCTGGATATACGGCCTGCGCGATGGCTTGCTCAAAGACTTGATGGTGACCATTGAAGGGCCAAGCAGCATCTTGCCCTTGAGCAAAGCCGCAGTGGCCGCCGTCGCTGAAGCCCTGCGCGATTGAACACCCCCCGGAAAGGCCACCATGTTCCCGCAACGCTTAGACAATGCCTTGGCCTTTGACATCGCCACCGCCTTGCTTGAAGGTTTCAATCGCCATTACCGCCTGTTTCGCGCGGAGTCCGCGCGCGCCAAGCACCGTTTTGAAACACAAGATTGGCCAGGCCAGCAGCGCGCGCAGCGCGAGCGCATCGAGTTTTATGACCTGCGCGTACGCGAAGCGGCCATGCGTCTGGAGCGCGAGTTCAAAGCCAGCGAGCAGTCGCATGACGTTTGGGCGCAAGTCAAGTTGCACTTCATTGGCCTGCTGGTCGATCACCACCAACCCGAACTGGCTGAGACGTTTTTCAACTCGGTGACGACCAAAATTTTGCACCGCAGTTACTTTCACAACGACTTCATCTTTGTGCGCCCTGCCGTTTCAACGGAGTACATCGACAGCGAGGGCGGTGGTGCGGTGCCCACTTACCGTGCGTACTACCCCAATCGCGAGAACATGCGAGCGCAGGTCAAGCAGATGTTGGTGGACTTTGACTTGCAGTGTCCTTTTGCCGATTTGGAGCGCGATGTCGACAACGTGTTCGAGGCCATGTTGGCCAACTGCGAACACGAGAAGTTGCGCGCCAATTTTCAAATCCAAGTGTTGTCCAGCTTGTTCTTTCGCAACAAGGGCGCCTACGTGGTGGGCAAGATCATCAACGGCTACCAAAGTGTGCCGTTTGCCTTGGCCGTGCTGCACGACGCTCAAGGGCGGCTGCACATCGACGCGGGCTTGTTCAACGAAGCGGAGTTGGTGATTTTGTTCAGCTTTGCGCGGGCCTATTTCATGGTCGACATGCAGGTGCCTTCGGCTTACGTGCAGTTTTTGCGCACCATGATGCCGTCCAAGCCGCGCGCTGAGCTGTATAACGCCTTGGGTTTGGCCAAGCAAGGCAAGACGCTGTTTTATCGCGACTTCTTGTTTCACCTGCGGCACAGCACCGATCAGTTTCGCATCGCCCCCGGCATCAAAGGCATGGTCATGCTGGTGTTTGATCTGCCCAGCTTCCCGTTTGTCTTCAAGCTCATCAAAGACTATTACCCGCCCCCCAAAGAAACCACACGGGAGCAAATCAAGGGCAAGTATTTGTTGGTGAAACAGCACGACCGGGTGGGCCGCATGGCCGACACCATGGAGTATTCCAATGTGGTGTTCCCGGCGGATCGTTTCACGCCCGAGCTGATTGAAGAGATTCGCAAATTCGCGCCCAGTCAATTGGAGATCATGGACGTCAACGGCGACGGCGTCGAGGAGGTGGTGCTCAAGCACATCTACATCGAGCGGCGCATGATTCCGCTGAACATTTATTTGCAAGAAGCCTTCGACGCCTTGCAAGTCGACCCCATGAACGAAAAGGCGCGGGGACAACTGTGCCGCTCGGTGGTCGAGTATGGCAATGCCATCAAAGACCTGGTGGCCGCCAACATCTTCCCGGGCGACATGCTGTGGAAGAACTTTGGCATCACGCACCAGGGCAAGGTGGTGTTCTACGACTACGACGAGATCGAGTACATCACCGATTGCAACTTCCGCAAAGTGCCCGAGCCGCGCTGTGAGGAAGACGAGCTCTCCGGCGAAATCTGGTACCACGTCGGGCCCTACGACGTTTTTCCTGAGACCTTTGGCCCGTTCTTGCTGGGCAACCCCATGGTGCGCGATGACTTCATGGCCCAGCACGCAGACTTGCTGGACGCAGGCTTTTGGCAGGCGCACAAAGAGCGCATCGCTGAAGGCTATATGCACGACGTCTTTCCCTACGAGCCAAGCAGCCGCTTTGTTCATGCGGATTGAGTCCCAACCCCCTATCCCTTGTTGAGGAGCACACACACATGAGCGATTCCATTGTCATCGTCGGCGCCGCCCGCACCCCCATGGGGGCCTTCCAAAGCGACTTCGCCTCTCTGGCTGCACATGACTTGGGTGGCGTGGCCATCCGTTCCGCCGTCGAGCGCGCCGGCGTGGCGCCGGAGTTGGTCGAAGAGGTCTTGTTTGGCAACTGCTTGATGGCTGGTCAAGGCCAGGCCCCTGCGCGCCAAGCCCTGCTCAAAGGTGGCCTGCCTTTGTCGACGGGTGCCGTGACCCTGTCCAAGATGTGTGGCTCGGCCATGAAGGCAACCATGTTGGCGCACGACATGTTGCTCGCGGGCAGCGCCCAAGTCATGGTCGCAGGTGGCATGGAGAGCATGACCAATGCGCCTTACCTGCTGCAAAAAGGCCGTGGCGGCTACCGCATGGGCCACGACAAGGTCTACGACCACATGATGTTGGATGGTTTGGAAGATGCTTATGAGCCCGGTCGCTCCATGGGCACCTTCGGTGAAGACTGCGCCGAGCAGTACGGCTTCACGCGCGAAATGCAAGACGACTTCGCCATGACCTCGGTGCGC